>JAUNGD010000018.1 GCA_030524705.1 Lachnospiraceae bacterium
TTGTTGGATTGCTGTTTCTTCAGGCGTATTGTGATCTGGCTTTGCCTGATTACACTTCCAAGATTGTAAATGAAGGAATTCAGCAGAAGGGAATCGAAGACGGTGTTCCTGAGAAGATGCGGGAAGAGACGGTGGAAAAGCTGAATCTCTTTCTTGATGAACAGCAGCAGGAATTGCTGCAGAAAAATTATGAAGTACAGGATGGAACTTATGTACTGAAAAAAGGCGTGACAGCAGAAGAGCGGGAAGAGCTGGCTGACGCTTTGATAAAAGCGGAGATGATTGTGACAGCTTTTTCTCAGGACAGCGAACAGATGCAGGCAGTCCGCGAGCAGATGCAGCTGCCGGAGGATGCGGATATTTTGTCCGTACTTTGCAGTCTTCCTGAGTTTATCCGCGGTCAGGCCGTGACAAAAATAGAGGAAAATATCGGCGACATGCCGGAGACGATGGCAGAACAGTCCGCGATTCTTTTTGTCCAGCAGGAATATGCGGAGTTGGGAGAGGATCTGGATCAGATGCAGATCCGGTATTTGATGCGGACAGGCGGAAGTATGCTGCTGGTCGCACTGCTGGCCATGGCGGCTTCAGTGTCTGTTACTTTTTGTTCGGCCCGGGTGGCGGCCCGTACGGCACATGACCTGAGAAATGATGTTTACCGTAAAGTAATCGGCTTTAACAGCGAAGAATTTAATAAGTTTTCCACTGCGTCGCTGATTACCAGAAGTACCAACGATATTCAGCAGATTCAGATGCTGCTGGCCATGGGATTCCGGCTCATTTTGTATTCTCCGATTCTGGGGATCGGCGGCGTCCTGAAAGTACTGAAGACGGATGTTTCCATGAGCTGGATCATTGCGTTGGCAGTGATACTGATTATGATGGTTATCTTTGTGCTGTTTAAGGTTGCAATGCCCAAATTTACAAAACTGCAGACCTTAATCGATCGTCTGAATCTGGTGACGAGGGAGCTGCTGACCGGTATTATGGTCACGAGGGCCTTCAGCGCCGAGAAGCATGAGGAGGAACGATTTGAGTCGGCAAACCGGGATCTGACCAAAACAAACCTGTTTGTCAACCGGTGTATGACTTTTATGATGCCGCTGATGATGCTGATTATGAATGGCGTATCGGTTCTGATCATATATAAGGGCTCTTACGGCGTAGATGCCGGAACGCTGCAGGTCGGCGATATGATGGCATTTATCCAGTATGCAATGCAGATCATCATGTCCTTCCTGATGATTACCATGATGTCTATTATGATTCCCAGGGCAAATGTGGCGGCGAACCGTATTTATGAGGTCTTGAGTACGGAGACCACGATTCATGATCCGAAGGAGCCGAAGACGCCGGATGCGGGAGTAAAAGGCATTGTAGAATTTGACCATGTATCCTTTGCATATCCAGATGCCGGAGAAAAGGTGCTTGAGGATATTTCGTTTAAGGCGGAAAAGGGCCAGACGGTGGCGTTTATCGGAAGTACCGGCAGCGGCAAGAGTACGCTGATTAATCTGATCCCGAGATTTTATGATGTGACAGAAGGGTCGGTAAGGGTCGACGGCGTAGATGTGCGGGATATGACGAAGAAGGATCTGTGCGGCAGACTTGGATACGTACCCCAGAAGAGTACCCTTTTCTCCGGTACCATCGACTCTAACATCCGCTACGGCAAAATGGATGCCACAGAGCAGGAGGTAAAGGCTGCTGCTGCCATTGCACAGGCAACGGATTTCATAGAAGCGAAGGATGAGCAGTATAATTCACCGATCGCCCAGGGAGGTACGAACGTATCCGGAGGCCAGAAGCAGAGGCTGTCTATTGCCCGGGCAATCGCAAAGCAGCCGGAGATACTGATCTTCGACGACAGCTTTTCCGCTTTGGACTACAAGACGGACGTTGCGCTCCGCCGGGCTTTGAAGGAGGCCACGAAGGAGACAACAACATTGATCGTAGCACAGAGAATCAGTACGATTCTTCACGCAGACCAGATTATTGTGCTGGATGAGGGCAGAATTGCAGGTAAGGGAACCCATGCAGAGCTGATGAAGAGCTGCGAGGTTTACCGGCAGATCGCCACATCTCAGTTGTCAGAGGAGGAATTGGCAGGATGAGTGAGACAAGAACAGCAAGACGTCCTCATGGGCCGATGGGCGGTCCGGGGATGAGAGGCGGAGAGAAAGCAAAAGACTTTTCCGGCAGCATGAAAAAAATCTTTCGTTACATGGGTAAATATAAAATACGTATTCTGATGGTGGCAGTTTTTGCCGTGGCAGGTACGCTTTTCAATATCGTAGGGCCGAAGATCCTGGGAAAGGCGACGACGGAGCTGTTTAACGGCCTGATCGCCAAGATCGGCGGAACCGGCGGGATCAATTTCGGTAAAATAGGCCAGATCCTTCTGTCGGTAATGGGCCTGTATTTCTGCAGTGCGGCCTTCTCCTTTATGCAGGGCTTTATCATGACGGGGATTTCCAATGACGTGACGTACAGTCTCAGAAAGGATATTTCCCAGAAGATCAACCGTCTTCCGCTGAAATATTTTGAGAGCAAAACTACAGGCGAGGTGCTCTCCCGGGTGACGAACGATGTGGATACGCTTCAGACGAGTCTGAACCAGAGCCTTACGCAGCTGATTACCTCCACGACGACTCTGATTGGCGTGTTTATCATGATGCTCAGCATCAACGTCTGGATGACGCTGGCCGCGCTGGTGATCCTGCCGGTATCCATGACGATTATTGGAACGGTCATGAAGCGTTCCCAGAAATTTTTCCGGGGCCAGCAGAAATATCTCGGTGAGGTAAACGGCCAGATCGAGGAGATTTACGGAGGTCATAACGTTGTCCGGGTATTTAATAAAGAAAATGATGTGGTAGACGAGTTTGAAAAAGTCAATCAAAAGCTGTATAATACAGCTTGGAAGTCACAATTTTTCTCAGGTATCATGATGCCGATTATGCAGTTTATCGGTAATCTGGGCTACGTAATGGTGGCGATCCTGGGAGGCTTCATGGTTATCAAAAATGCTATTGAGGTCGGAGATATCCAGTCCTTCTTCCAGTATATCCGTAATTTCACCCAGCCGATCCAGCAGATCGCCCAGGTGACGAACATGCTGCAGTCTACGGCTGCTGCATCCGAGCGGATTTTTGAATTCCTGGAAGAGAAGGAAGAGGATCAGACTGTTCCAAATCCGGTGGACATTGCAAATCTGCGTGGAAATGTTGAGTTTGAGCATGTAAAATTCGGCTATGATCCAGAGCAGGCCATCATCCATGATTTCTCTGCGGATATTAAGGACGGTCAGAAGATCGCCATTGTTGGGCCGACGGGAGCCGGTAAGACGACCATGGTGAAGCTATTGATGCGGTTCTACGATGTAAATTCTGGCAGCATCAAGATTGATGGCCACAATGTCCGGGATTTCAACCGCAGCAATCTCCGGGAGATGTTCGGTATGGTACTTCAGGATACATGGCTGTTTTCCGGCACGATCATGGAGAATATCCGGTACGGCAGACTGGATGCCACCGATGAGGAGGTCATCGCAGCGGCAAAGGCGGCTCACGTGCACAAATTTATCATGCAGCAGCCGGGAGGCTATCAGATGGTGCTGAATGAGGAGACGAACAATGTTTCCCAGGGCCAGAAGCAGCTTCTGACCATTGCCCGGGCGATCCTGGCGGACAACAGGATCCTGATTCTCGACGAGGCGACCTCTTCTGTCGATACGAGAACGGAAACGCAGATTCAGGAGGCAATGGATGCTTTGATGAAGGGCAGAACCAGCTTTATCATTGCCCACAGATTGTCTACGATCCGCGATGCAGATCTGATCCTCGTTATGAAGGACGGAGACATTATTGAGCAGGGTAACCACGAGGAACTGATGAGGGCTGGCGGCTTCTATGCGGGACTGTATAACAGCCAGTTCGAGAAAGCGGAGGCGATTTAAAGTGAAGTATAATATTATTGCGATCGAGCGTGAATATGCGTCCGGCGGAAACGAGATTGGAGAGAGAATAGCGAGAAGGCTGGATATCCCCTGCTACGGCCAGGAGGTGCTGAACCGGGCGGCGGAGCTGATGCACACAGTACCGGAGCGGCTTCTGCACCTGGAGGAGACTACCTCCAACAGTCTGCTGTATTCTTTGGGAATGGCGGCCAAGGTGATGACGGGAGAGCGGGACGGGCTATCCGAGGAGGGCGCCCTGTATGTGACCGAGGAGCGTGTCATCAAGGATATGGCTTTGCAGGGACCCTGCGTGATCGTGGGAAGGTGCGCCGGCTGTATCCTTCAGGACCGCGGCGACGTCCTGCGGGTGTTTATCCACGCAGACCGGGAATTCCGCAGGAAGCGTGCTGTGGAAAATTATGGGATTTCCGAGGAGATTGCGGACAATACATTAAAACGATACGACCGCAGACGTTCCAATTTCTACCGTGCAAATACGGGCAGAGCCTGGGATGACAAGAAGGGCTATCATCTTGTGCTGGACAGCTCCGCGATTGGAATAGAGCAGTGCGTGCGTACGATCTGCAATGTGGCAGAGGGAAAATAGAGAAGGAATGAAGGAGGCTCCTGCGGATGCAGGGGCCTTTTACAGTTAAAAACGTTATCTTTTCCTTAATATATGCGGCCTTTGTTGTAAATAAAAAGTATCTATGATATTATTTATTATAAATATTATATGGAGGTGTTTTATGAGCAGATTTAAGATATTTTCCACAAGGACGGCGGCGGCAGTTTTATCCGCAGCGATGATGCTCCAGGGAACGGCAATGGCGGCTCCGCTGGATGAGCTGAGTGAGGTTTTGGAAAATCAGCAGGAGCTGAAGGCAGATTCTTTATTGGAGGAGACACTTGGATGGTCTGAGCTGAAGGAAGCGATGGGGGACAATGGCCTGCAAATTCAGTTAAAGACCGGCTTTGATCCGCAGACTGCGGCGGCGCTGGGAGAAGAGCTTCTGGAAAAGGGATACGGGGCTTTGAGCCTGCAGATTGATAAGAAGCTGGAAAAGTGGCTTCTGGGAGCCAGTCTTGGCTCTGAGGAGGATTCACTTCTGGATATCAGCCTTTACGGGGATACACAGCAGCTTGCGCTGTCTCTGCCGCAGTTTTATGCAGGCGCTTTGGCATTGAAGGCGGGGAATTTTAAAGAGCAGCTTCTGAATTCTGACCTGGCGGTGATTCTGGGAATCACAGAGGAAGATGCATCGCAGATACCGGAATTCGATATGAGCTTTTATCCAGAGGAAGACAGTCTGGATGAGATTACCGGAGTGTTCGGCGGCATGAAGGAACGGCTGGAGGATAAGGCCGAAGAGATGAAGGAGGATTTTCAGGTAGAAAAGACGGAGTCCGGGGATATGACCACATACGCTGTCACGGTTGATACGGCGGATGTCATGGATATATACGAGATTGTTTTTGAGGAATATATTTCCCTCTTTACAAATTCGGGGCTGGCTTTCTCAGTGACAGATCTGAGTGAGATGAACGCAGATCTTGACCAGATGCTGTCTGAGATGGAATCTCTGCTGGGAGAGTCCATTACAATGGATTTTGATGTCAGAGACGGCCTGCTGGAGAAGATCAGCTATGATCTGTATATAGATACTGCTGCTCTGGAGCAGGAGGAGGAGACCATTGAGACAAGTGTTATAGAAGAGATTGCGGCAAAAGCGGGAGAGGCGTCGGATGCAGTGCCATCACAGAGCAAGGCAGCGGACGAGAACGCCGCGGGGGAGATCACAGCAGAGAGCGGAGCAGCGGATGAGAATGCCGCGGATGAGACAGCAGCAGAGAGCGGAGTAATGGATGTGAACGCCGCAGAGGAGACTGCAGCTGCAGAACCGATCATGCAGGTGGAGGGAAGCTTCCGAGGATACGTTTCCTATGAGATCATCTATACTGACCCGGCGCAGCCGGCAAAGGGCTTTGAGATTAGAGTCAAGGCAGAAGATGAGAACAGTGCGGAGCAGGCAGTGATTTTGATGAATTATGCGACAGAGACGGAGGGAACGACAGAGACCTCCACGCTTTCTCTTGATCTTCAGGAGAATGATGAAAGCATTTATTCCGGTACGCTGTATACAGCTTCCTTCGATTCGGCTACCGGAGACCTGGATGCAGTATTTTCTATTGTAAATGAAGACAGCGCTGTGGGGCTGAAGCTTGACGGTACGTTTACGGAGATCGAAAAGGGAAAGAGCTTTGTACTGAACGTCGACGAGCTTTCCATGACGGCTGACGGAGAAAAGGCCGGATTGAACGCAGAGGTACGGGTAAGCGCGGATCCGGGCGAGATCGCTGCACCGGCAGATTCCAGAGTAGTTCTGGAGCTGACCCAGGGCGGACTTCTGGATCTGGTGAATGAGATTTCCGCAAATGCGCAGGCATGGAGCGCGCAGTTTGAGCCGGAGCTTGAGACAGAGCTTGAGAATCTGGAATCAGAGGTAATCGGATGAAAATAGAAAAAACAATCAAACTGAACAATGGAATTCACATGGATCGGATCGGCCTGGGATGCTGGGAAAGCCACGGGCCGGAGGCCGTTGAGGCGATCTGCTGTGCGCTGGACGCGGGGTACCGCCGGATTGATACGGCAATGTACTACAAGAATGAGACGGACGTGGCAGAGGGCATCAAAAGGGGCGGCGTAGACCGCAGGGATTTATTTGTTGCAACAAAAATCTGGTACGAGGATATGTGCGAAGGACGGCAGGAGGAGACCTTTTACCGCAGCCTCGAAAATCTGGGGCTGGATTACGTAGATATGTATTATCTGCACTGGCCCATCGGAGAGGTGACGCAGTCCTGGCGGGTGCTGGAGCGTTTGTACGAGGCCGGAAAGATCCGTGCTATCAGCATCTGCAATTTCCAGAAGCTGCATCTGGAAAAGCTGCTGCTGAAGGCAAATGTCTGCCCGGCGGTCAACCAGATCGAGAGCAATCCGCGTTTCCAGCAAAATGAGATCGTGGAATTCTGCCACCGAGAGGGAATTGTGCCCGAGGCCTGGGGCCCTTTGGGGAAGGGCCGGGATCTTGCGCTTCCCCAGCTTCAGGAGCTGGCTTTGAAATATGAGAAGTCACCTGCACAGATCATTCTGCGCTGGCATCTTCAGAGAGGGCTGACGGTGATTCCGAAGTCGGTTCATGAAGAACGGATCCGCCAGAATCAGGATATTTTTGATTTTGAATTAGAAGCAGGGGACATGGAGGCGATCAATGCGCTGGATACCGGACTTTCTCAGCGCACGCCGCCGGCGCCGTACCATTATGATGCGGTGAGTGAAGGAACAGTCTTTTAAACGGAAAAAATATTACAGTATAAAAACTCCCGGCTGCTAAGGCCGGGAATTTTTTATGAATCCTTTGCAATTTCTCTCTGGATATGAAGCGGATGATACGTAATGTTGATCATTCCGTATTTGTCCCTGCTGATGGATGCGTCCACCTCGTACAGGTCTTTTATGAGCTCTTCTGTAATCACTTCCTCCGGCGTACCGCTTGCCACGATCTGTCCGGCCTTGAGAGCGTAAATTTTGTCGCAGTAGGCCGCTGCGATATTCAGATCGTGGAAGGCCCCGATCACCATGATTCCCAGATTCTTGACAATATCGAGAAGCTGAAGCTGGTATTTGATGTCAAGATGATTCGTCGGCTCGTCCAGGATGAGGCTTTCTGTCTTCTGAGCAAGCGCGCGGGCCAGAATGATACGCTGCTGCTCTCCGCCGGAAAGCGTGGAAAACACACGTCCGCGGTAATTCTGCATTCCGACTTTTTTCAGACATTCCTCCACGATCCGGTAATCCTCTGGATTGTCACGTTCCATTGTCTTTTTATGAGGGGCACGTCCCATCAGTACGATTTCCTCGATGGAAAATTCAAAATTGTAGTAGTTGTGCTGGGATACTACCGCAAGCCTTTTCGCCGTTTCCTTTACCCGGTATTGATCCAGGCTCTTCCCGTCCATCATCACGACGCCGCCCGTGGGCTTTAATACCCGGTAGATGCATTTGAGCAGCGTGCTCTTTCCGCTGCCGTTCGGCCCGATGATTCCGATAAACTCCTTATTCGAAACATTGAGGCTGATTCCCTTCAGGATCTGATTGCCGCTCAGCTCCATTTTCACATTTGAGGCCGCTATATTCATGAACGTTCACCTCCAAAACCGTAGGATCTCTTCACCAGAAGATAGATAAAGCAGGGAGCGCCGATCATGGATACGAGAATGCCGATTGGCACTTCCGTCTTGGGGATAATGACCCTGCAGGCCACGTCCGCCCAGATCAGGAAAATGGACCCGGACAGGGCGGAGATCGGAAGCAGGCGCTTGTGATCCGTGCCGAAAAACATCCGCACGACATGGGGAATGATGAGTCCCACAAAGCCGATGATGCCCGCGGAATATACGACAAAGCCGATCACGATGGAGGATACCACAAGGTATAGCTGGCGGTATCTGTGCAGGTCTGTTCCCAGGGTGATGGACACCTCGTCCCCCAGCAGCATCATGTTTAATATGCGGTACTGGCTGCAAAAGAACAGGGTGGCCAGGAACACGCAGGGAAGGATCACCACGATATTTTCCCATTTTGCGCCGGCCATGCTGCCCATGAGCCAGAAGGTCACAGTCTGGATTCCGTTTTTTTCACCTGCAATAAAAACAATAAAATTCGAAAATGCGCTGCATACGGAGCTTAATGCTGTACCGGCCAGCAGCAGGCGGATTGAGTTTGCCCTGCCGCCGATATTGGCCGTCATCTGAACCAGCAGTGAGATGCAAAAAGCGCCGATAAAAGCACAGATTCCGATGGCATTGGAGCCCAGCAGGGCGTTCACGCCGAAGAAAATGGCGACGGTGGCTCCCAGGGACGCCCCGGAGGATATACCGAGCACATAAGGGTCGGCCAGCGGATTCTTCACAATGGCCTGCATGACAACGCCTGCGACGGCCAGCCCCATTCCCACGCCGGTAGCCAGCAGGATCCGGGGCAGGCGGATGAACCATACAATATCTGACATGGCCCCCGTGCCGTAAATCTCTGGGTCTCCTACGCCAAAAATCTTGTACAGGATGACGCGGTAAACGTCGGTCACGGACAGATCCACAGAGCCGATGGTGACTGCCGTCAGAATCGACAGGATCAGTACGCCAATCAGAAGGATGATGGCCAAAACATAAACCGGTTTTCCGTGAAAAACACCGTTTTTAAAATCTGGTTTTCGTTTCATTTTTCTGTTTGTTCTATCTTATGCTTGCCTTCTGTTATTTTGTTTTATTCGTACAGATCTGGATACAGAGCGGTGGCGAAGGTCATGATTCCGTCGTAGGTTCTGATACCGCTGCAGTAAATTTGGGAAAGGTTGATGGAAAATACCTTGCCGTTCTGAACTGCGGAAAGGCTTGCGTAAGCGGGATCCTCTGTGATGTCGGCCACCGCCTCCTCACCTGTTTTGAATCCGTCATAATCAACCATGAAAAGTACGTCCGGGTCTGCTGCGATCAAGTCCTCTGCGCCTACATTTTCGCTGTTTTCAGCGCCGAGCTTCAGCTCTGCTCCCAGGGATTCCGGGATATTGCCGCCCAAGGTTTCTGTTCCGTATACGCGGAAGGAGTCGCCCTCGTTCTCCAGGACGGCTACGGTGAGGGGCGTCTGGTCTGTAGTAAATTCCTTTACCTTGTCGATCTCGCTCTGCATTTCGTCCACGATGGCCTGTGCCTCGTCCTCACAGTCAAAGATTGCGCCGAGGTTCAGAATATCCTGGAATTCGTATTCCATTTTTCTTGGGAATTCAGAAGCCGGCCCCATACATGCGCTGTTCAGGGACATGTAAGTATTGCAGCCTCTTTCATGCCAGAAATCGACGTCGGAAAGTCTGTCATCTGCGAAACTGGAATACCATGCCGCGATGAAGTCCGGCTCCAGAGCAACGGCGTCTTCCTTTCCCACCAGGCCGTCTACGTAGTCGAGTTTGTCAAAATCGTCCTTAAATTCATCCTTTACCTCTCCGTCAAGGCCGCAGGCCAGGACGATCTTGTCTGACAGACCCAGCTTCAGCATAGCCTCCACGTTGGAATTTCCGTATGCGATGACTCGTTCAGGGGCTTTTTCGAAGGTGATTTCAATGGGCTCCTGATTGTGGTTGTAGGTTGTGATGGTGACCGGATAATGACTTTCTGCGGCTGCCTCTGTAACTGCCTCGGTGGATGCCTCTTCAGCAAATACGGCGGTTCCCAGTCCAAGCGCCATGACGCCGGCTAATAATACTGCTGTAAGTTTTTTCATTGTGTTCTCCTTTCAAATCTCCTGTTTTTTTGCAGAAAAAAACCTCCGGCTTTCGGAGGAATTTTACAGAGACTGCTATTTGCTGCGAGGCCTTGCTGCAAGATTTGAACGGATATTCTGGCCTCTACCCGGATCCGCAGCATAATATATCCTGGAAATAGCTTTGGCAAAACGGTGTGATACCGATGAACCTGACCCGTCCTCCGCAGGCGGCCTATAGAAAACAGGCAGGTCTTCCGACTCATGTGTCATCGCTTTTTACGCCTTCCCGGAATGCTCCAGTGGCATTGTAAAAAACTCTTCATTTACGGCAACGGGAATTGTGCAGGACTTTCACCTGACTTCCCTTTTAAACAGCGGATGCTGTACCTGAATTCTTTTTGCTTTTTGTATTTTTTACTTGCGTGGTTTTTTCTGCCAAAATATATTATAACATTTAACAAATATTTTTACAATATGATATTGTTTTCCATCTTCCTGATATCCGATGTAAATTCCACTGTTTGCTGTAAATGCCGTTATCCGCCGTAAATGCCGTTATCCATCGCGAATTCCGCTATCCGCCGTAATTGCTGATCAGACGGTTCATCAGATCATCCAGGGAGTTTGTTTCCGTCTGGAGGGTTTCGCTTTCCTGGGAGGAGTCCGTTTCTGTCTCATCTGTCTCATCCGGCGGCGTTTCCGACTCGGAGGGGGAAAGCTCTGGGATGGAGGGCTCTGTTTCCGGCGGTTGGGCGGATTCTGAATCGGTTTCACTTTCGCTTTCCGTTTCTGTGCTTTCAAAAATGTCGGGATAGATGACAATAGGCTCTGTTTCCGGCTGCGGCTCATGAAGCGGGCATTCTTCCTTTGGCTCCGTGCCCTTTGCAAAGTATTCCGTGTAGGTTTCCGGGCAGCCTCCCGGGACGGCGGTCAGATGGGATTCTCTGCAAAGCGTGACGGGCTGCACGGTGTCCGGCCTGGAAAATTCGGCGGCGGGAAGTCCGGCGTGGATCCGGTTCATGATGGCGGACCAAAGTATTTTGTTGTAAACGTGGTACGTGGAGGCCAGGGGAAGCTCCTGGTTGTTGTCGTATCCGCCCCAGACGCAGCACGTATAATAGGGTGTATATCCTGCAAACCAAATATCCTTATAATTAGAGGTTGTTCCCGTTTTTCCGGCAACGGGCTGGGACGCTGCCGAGATGCTCCCGTAGGCGGTTCCCTGGGGAGACGAAACCACGTCTCTCATGGCGTCGGTCAGGAGAAAGGCGGTTTCCGGTGAGATCACCTGCCGGGCAGCCGTCTTTGCTGAGGCAGGCTCGGAGGAAGCATTTTCCTGCGCGTTGGACTCTTTTTTATCCGCCGAATAGTCGATCAGTACCTCTCCGTGGCGGTCAAGGATTTTGGTAAAAAATCTGGGAGGGATATACGCTCCGCCGTTGGCGATAGCCGCATATGCGCCGCACAGCTCCAGGTTTGAAACGCCCTGGGTGATGCCGCCCAGCGCCAGCGGCTGGACAATGTCGGAGGAAATATTGCCGTCGGCTTCGTAGGACTCATACAGGCTGGAGATACCAAACTTTTCCGCGTAGTCAAATCCGACTCTGGGGGTGATTTCCGTAATGCATTTTACGGCAATGACATTGATGGAGCGCAGAATGGCCTCCCGGATCGTCACAGTGCCGGAATAATCGGTGATATCCCAGTTGCTGACCGGCGTTCCGTCTTCGTAATTGTACCGCTCGTTTTTGTAGGTGTCCGCCAGCGTCTTGCCGAAGGCGTCGATGGCCGGAGCGTAGGCGGTCAGGATCTTGAAGGTGGAGCCAGGCTGCCGCAGCGTTTCCGTGGCGCGGTTCAGAGTAAGACTGGCAGTTTTTTCGCCGCGGCCTCCGACGATGGCCCGGACGTAGCCGGTTTTCTGATCCATCAGGACAACGGAGGCCTGGGGCTGGGGCGACAGAGAAAGCCGTTCCCCCAGAAGCGTAAGGCCGCTTTCAGCGGGCGAATTGCTGTCGGCAGAAGAACCACTTTCAGAGACAGGATCGGATGCTCCTTCGGATTCCGTACCAGACATTTCGTCAAAAATAGATGCCCGGAACAGGTCTGCATACTGCTGTGCTTCTTCCTGTGATGCACAGAGCAGGTCAAAGGAAGGGTTTACTGTCTTTCGGATGTAGCTGCGGAGGGACTCAGAGCCATAATGGGTGACGAGGCCGTTTGCGTCTGATACGCTTAAGGCGTAGTCGACGCCGTATTCTGTACCCTCCGGGAAATTGGCCGGGTTGAGGAATTCCTCATCGCATATTTTCTGAGCCTCCTGATCCTGGGCGGAAAAAATACGTAAGCCCCCGGAAAAGACAGCTCGGTATGCCTGGTCGGAGGTATAGCCCTTTTCTTCCATCAGGACATCTATGACCTGGTCGATCAGGGCGTCCTCGTAATAAGAGTAGACAGATTCCTCCTCGTACATGTCGTTGTATGTCTGGATACGGGAGTATACGTCGTCCTCCAGAGCCGCCTGGCGTTCTTCCTCTGAAATATAGCCCTGGTTTTGCATATAAGTGAGAATTGTTTTCTGGCGTTTCTGATTTGACGCTGCGTTTGTGATGGGATTGTAGCCCGAGGGATTCTGGGGAATGGCGGCCAGCACCGCCGATTCTGCCAGGGAAAGCTCCGAGACATCCTTTCCGAAATACCGTCTGGACGCGGACTGGACGCCGTAGCATCCGGCTCCCAGATTGATGGTGTTCAGATAGTCTTCCAGGATTTCATTTTTTGATATCCGGTCCTCCAGCTGAAGCGCCAGATATTGCTCCTGGATCTTGCGGCGGAAACGGTCGGCAAAGGAATTTTCCTGTGTCCATTCGGTAAATACGTTATTTTTGATGAGCTGCTGCGTGATCGTGCTGGCTCCCTCCGAGAAGGAACCGCTGGTGACGCCGCTCCAGAAGGCCCGGAGGATTCCCCGGACATCAATGCCCCCATGTTCATAAAAGCGCTCATCCTCGATGGCGATGACAGCTTTTTGCAGGGAGTCCGGAATTTGATCCAGGGTGACGATGTCGCGGTTGGAGGAAGCCAGGGTCAGCTTACGCAGATAATTGCCCTCCTCATCGCAGATGTAGGTGGCTGATTCTGTGGGAGATACCGTGATCAGGTCAATATCCGGCGCGGCGGCGATCAGATACCCTATGATTCCGAAAAACAGCAGAATAACTGCTGCCAGCGCAATGGCTGTATATAGAAAAATCCGTTTCCACGGGACAGACCGGGCTGCGGAAGGATCGTTGTTTTGTTTTGAATCTGATCTCTGATGCATAGGAACCAGCCTCCTTACTTTTTGGATTTTATTATTCCGTGGTATGGATTTTTTATACTTCTTTACAAAAAGCCGTATTTTTGTTACTATCAAAGAAAATAGATCGGGGAACCACGGGTATGCTGCCTGTGGCATTTTTAAAGTCTTTATTTAAGGATGAAAGAGAATGAAACAAATGAGAATTGTCTACAAAGGCGGTGAAGGAGAGCTGGTGGAGAAGAAATCGCGGTTTATCGCGACAGTAGTTCCGGTGAACAGTGAGGAGGAGGCTCTGGAATTTATCGCGGCCATGAAAAAGAAATATTGGAATGCGACGCACAATTGTTTCGCCTTCGTAGTAGGTGAAAACTATGAAATCCAGCGCTGCAGCGACGACGGGGAGCCCCAGGGAACAGCAGGGCGGCCGATGCTGGATGTGCTGCTTGGGGAAGAGATACATAACGCTGCTGTGGTAGTGACTCGTTACTTTGGCGGTACGCTGCTGGGCACCGGAGGTTTGGTGCGGGCGTATTCAAAGGCAGTGCAGGAGGGCTTGAAGGGCAGTACCGTGATCGAAAAAAAGGTTGGAGCTCTGCTGCGTATCCGTACGGATTATAATGGCATTGGAAAGATTCAGTATCTTCTGGGTCAGAGGGGGCTGACAGTGACAGATTCGGAATATACTGATATTGTTGTTGTGGAAACTCTGGTGCCGGAGGATCAGAGAAAAGAGCTGCGGGAGGCCGTGACAGAGGCCACCAACGGCAGGGCAGAATTTCTGGCTGAGGATGAGGTCTGCTTTGCATTTCTGGAGGGAGAACCACTGATTTTTTGAGCAGAGGTTGTGAAACAGGAGTTGGAGCCTGAGAATCCGGTTTCATGACAGTTACAATATGTAAGAAAGGAAATTATGACAGATATGTGCAGGGAAAACGGCAGCCTGTATGAAGCGCCGATCGGAGTGTTTGATTCCGGCGTCGGCGGTCTTACGGTGGCGAGAGAGATTATGAGAAATCTTCCGAATGAACGTATTGTTTATTTTGGAGATACGGCCCGGGTGCCATATGGAAGTAAATCAAAGGATACAATTATCCGTTTTTCAAAACAGATTATCCGGTTTCTTCAGACGCAGAATGTCAAAGCAATCGTGATCGCCTGTAATACGGCCAGCGCGCTTGCTCTGGAGGAGGTAGAAAAGGAACTGGATATTCCGATCATCGGCGTGGTGAAGCCCGGAGCGCGGGTGGCCGCAGGGGTGACAAAAAACGGCCGGATCGGAGTGATCGGTACGGAGAGTACCATCAATAGCCATATGTACAAACAGTTGATCCAGGAGTATAATCCAGACATAGCCGTGTATGGCAGGCCGTGTCCGCTGTTTGTTCCTTTGGTGGAAGAAGGATGGCTGAAGGATTCTGTGACAGAAGAGGTTGCGAAGCGGTACCTGAAGGATCTGCTGGAGCAGGATATTGATACACTGATTCTGGGCTGTACGCACTATCCGCTGCTGCGTTCTCTTATTGGTAAAATTGTGGGAGAGCAGGTGCATCTTGTGAACCCGGCTTATGAGACTGCCAAGGAGCTGGAAAGGCTGTTGGAGCGGGAGGGCATCGCGAATCCGGGAGAAAAGGCGCCGGGAAAGGAGCCCTACCGCTTCTTTGTCAGTGATGCGGCGGATAAATTCAAGAATTTTGCAAATTCGATTCTTCCGTATGATATTGAAACGACCCGGAAAATCAACATCGAGGAGTATTGATCATTATGACCGAGGATATTTTAATCAGTGTGAAGGGATTACATACGCTGGACAATGAAGAAGAGGACCAGGAAATAGAAGTATTTTCAGCCGGAAAGTATTACTTCAGAAACGGCAGGCATTATATTTTGTATGAAGAGCAGGCGGAAGACAACGGAGAGCTTATAAAAAACAGGATTACTCTGAAGGATGGCTGCATGGAGGTACAGAAAAAAGGGCCGGTCAATTCCAAAATGGTTTTTGAACAGGATAAGAAAAATTCCAGCTGGTATAACACGCCCTTCGGCAATCTGATGGCCGGAACGACGGTTACGGATATGAGTGTGACGGAGGAAGAGGATCTGATCGATATCCGTGTAAGCTATGAGCTGGAGGTAAATTATGAGCGTGTTGCCAACTGTAATATACAGATCAAGGTGATGGCAAAAGACAGCGGGCTGTTCAGCCTGCGGTGAAAAAGTCCATTCGAAGATAAAAAATGCCGTATCGGATGTTCAAACCGATACGGCATTTTTTATTATGATTTTTTCCTGGAAAACTTTTCTTTTGTTCTTGCCCAAAAGCTTTTTTTCTTTGGTACGGTTTCCAGCGGTCCGCGGACACCTCTGACTTCCATAATATAGATACCGCTGACCACGGCTTTGACTTCCCTCTTTACCGGAATAGTATCAAAGATCGCTGCATCGCTGACCAGAGTCATGATCCTCGGTCCGACCTTTGCTTTTACGATCGGAAGCTTGGACCGGCGCATCAGCTTCGGCGTCTGGTCAATGACCATCTGCGGCAGCCCGGATTCTTTGATGGGCAATCGTTTCTTATCTATAACCAGCATTGAGACGGTCTGCTTTGCAGCCTCCATCTGCTCCTGCTGTGCCATTTGCTTTTTCTGCATCCTGCGGCCGACGAAATAGAGGACGACAAGTGCAATGACGAGAATGATCAGTATAATAAGTAAAACTTTAAAAAAGGTTGACATATGTACCTCCCCCTGCTCAGATTTCGAAATACATTCTATCATTCTTTACGAAATAGTTCAAGAAAATGTTTGTCTTTTTACGACACGAAATATTTCAAAAAATGCAGAATGTTTCTTGCAGAGAAAAAGGTAATTAGATATACTGTTGATGGATTGGATAATAAAGGAATATAATTCCTATAAAATTTATTTAAATTGTATGATAAAAGGATGAGGGAGCTATGAAAAAGAGCAGAATCATCGGACTTGTCCTGACTGCCGGCGCATGTATTGTTCTGGCGATCGCGGGGACGCGTCTGGGGCAAAATTCTTCCTGCGCGATCGAGGATGCAGAGGGTAATTCTCTGGCGACGGTCAGCATAAAGCAGGGAGAGTATGTGCTGGACTGCGGGGAGGATGACTGGGCGTATGCGGATCTGGCTTTTCATGAGGCCTCGGGGATTCTGGCGGAGGAAAAACAACTGACCCGGGAGGAGGCGGAGCAGGAGCTGGTGCGAAGCGGCGTTACGGTGCGGACCTATTACCAGAAGGAGATTCAGGAGGATCTGACGGAAGCAATGAATACTTCGGGAGAAGTGGCGCTTTCTGACTCGGCAGGAGCAGTCAGCGATACGGAGGGGAGGCTTTTGGCCTGCCGCAGTTTTTCTGTGAACCAAAATGGAAGAAACTATGTAACCTATCCTACCTGGGCGGGTTCCACAATGAAACCGCTTTGTGTCTATGGCCCGGCGCTGGAAGAAAATAAGATCTGCTGGTCGTCCATGGAAGAGGATTCCCCCTGTATGCAGGTAAAAAACGAGGCCGGGGAACTGGCAGACTGGCCGGTAAATACCGTAGAATATACGTATAGTATGAAAACAATGGCTCAGGCCTTAAAGGAATCAAACAATGCGATAGCGGTAAAGACTTTGAAAAATTTGGGAGTGGCAGATGCGTTGGACTGGATGCAGGAGAGATTTCATTATACTGTGGACGAAGAGAGACGCAGACTGGAGGAAGAGGGCGAAGACCAGATTCTGGGCAATGTGGCGTTGGGGTACCTGGAGGCCGGCGTGACGGTGGAGCAGATGCTTGAAAATTATCAGGTATTTGTCTCAGGAGGTATGCGCCGGACCCTCCGGGCAGTAGATTACATAGAGGATAAAGACGGCGTCCGGAGGACGGAGCCGGATATGCCGCAGCAGATTTTTTCTGAGGATACCGCATATATTGTGAACCGCATGCTAAAAGGCGTGGTGGAGAATGGCGGAACCGGAGAGGCTGCGGCGCTGGAAGGGGTGGATCTGTGTGGTAAGACCGGTACCAGCAGTGATTACAGGGACAATTGGTTCATAGGTATTACGCCGCAGTATCTTTGCTGCGTGTGGTACAATTGCGAGACGGAAGAGGCGCATGCCGGAAATGAGGCTGTTGCGGTATGCCGGGAGGTGATAAGCCGTCTGCCGGATCAGACAGGACTTGAGTTTGTGTGTCCGGCGGAAGTGGAGGAAATCGCTTACTGTACCAGGACAGGCCTCCGCGCGGGAGAATATTGCGCGGAAACTGCGGTGGGATATTATAAAAAGGGTAGTTTTACGCAGGAATGTAATTGTCAGCCTGTGTTAACTATAAAGAAATAAAAAACAAAAAGGAGGAGAAAGATGACAAACATTGAAAAGAAAGCATGTGCATTTTTGATGGCCTGCTTCATGTGTGTCTCTGTGATCGTACCGTCATTTGCTGAGACGGCATACGCGGAAGAGATCACAGTAGAGCCGGAAGAAGATGCGGCAGCTTCTCTGCTAACGTCTGATGCTCAGGGACAGGATGAAATATCCGACCTGTCGGAGCCTGTTATTTTGCCGGCTTCCGATGAAGGAACTGCAGCAGAAGGCAGTATGCCGGCCGCAGCGGATGGAATTATTATTGAGGATATCCTTGTTGAAGGCCCGGAGAATGCAGAAATTGAGAATCCATCGACAGAAGGGACGGCGGCAGAGCCTGAAGAACTCTCGACGGAGGGTGAAGAGACAGAATCCGAAGCTTCATCAACGGAGGCGTTGACAGAGGGCGTGGAGGCAGAGTCTGAAGAACTCTCAACGGAGTTGGCTCTGGAAGAAGAAGATTTTCTGACGGTAGAAGAGGTGGAGGAAACGATAGCCGCCGGCGCAGAACCTCTGGCCGGAGACTGGAGCTACCAGGTCGTCGATGAAAGTAAGAAAACAGCAAGGATCACCGGCTACGCAGGAACGGCAGCGGTGCTTGAGATTCCGTCTGTGATCACAGTGCCGTCAGGGGGAACTGCCGGCGCAGACACAGATGAGGTGAATTACACGGTAGTTCAGATCGGCCAAGAAGCCTTTGCAAATAATACGGCTCTGACAGGAGTGACGATTCCGTCTACGGTTACGGCGCTTCAGTATGGTGCTTTTGCAAAATGCAGCAGCCTCAGAAATGTATCCTTTGCAGCAGACAGCGAACTTCAGACCATCGAAGGAACGGCATTTCAGTATGATGCAGCTCTGGAGAGCTTTACCTGCCCGGCAGGAGTGAAGCTGATCGGAGATTGTGCGTTTGCGGGCACCAAGGGCCTGGCAGAGGTGGCGCTGAATGACGCTCTGGAGGAGATCGGTGTTATGGCCTTTACAAATTCAGGGGTGCAGAGCATCAGGATCCCGAACAAGGTAAAAGCGATCCGGCAATCTACTTTTGCAGGATGTACGGAGCTGTCTGCGGTGACGCTGGGAAGCGGTATACAGGAAATTGAGGAAAGCGCGTTTGGCAGATGCGGAAAGCTCACTGAAATTACACTTCCTGATGGGCTGCTTTCTATCGGAAAAAGCGCATTTTATTCCTGTGGACTGCGGTCAATTGATATCCCGGACTCCGTAACTTCTATTGATGTCTATGCCTTCTGGCAGTGTACAGCTTTGGCAAATGTCAGGATCGGAAACGGACTTACGTACGTGGCCAACAGCGCCTTCAGGAATACGGGTCTGCAGAATCTTGCAATCGGAAATAAGGTAAAGAAGATTGATAATTTTGCATTTGCGGAAAATCAATCCATAACAAGCGTAGTGATTCCGGATAATGTAACGGATCTTCAGTACAAATCCTTTGTCAACTGCTCAAATCTGGCGTCCATTACGCTTCCGGATACGATCGAGCATCTGTTCGGCGAGGACTTCCACGGAACCGCATGGTACAACAGCCAGCCGGAAGGAGAAGTATATCTTGGAAAAGCGTTTTATTATTATAAAGGCGCTATGCCGGCAAACACAACGCTGACGATAAGGGAAGGAACCAGATGTATTGCGGGATACTCCTGTGCGGATCAGGCAAATCTGACATCGGTGATATTGCCGGAGGGGCTGATCAGTATCGGAGACGCAGCCTTCCTGAGGACCGGCTTAAAGAGCCTGTATATTCCTGCCTCTGTTGTTCAGATTGAACCGGTGGCGGTCGGTTATACATCGGGCAGTCAGAGACCGGCGGGTACCTACAGCGTTGGCGGATGCCAGGTAGATCCGGAATTCGTGATTTATGGCTATGAGGGAACTACGGCGCAGGCCTATGCGAACAGCAACGGCATCCAGTTTGTGGCTATGAACAGAGATATCGCCGGATGCAGTATCTCGGGCGTCCTGGAATCCTATGTGTATACAGGTTCGGAGATCACACCGGAGATTTCTGTGACAAACAATGGGATACCGGTTTCAGCAGATAATTACACGGTATCCTACAAGAATAACATAGAGGCGGGGATCGCCACAGTGACAGTTACAGGTAAAGGCATTTTGACGGGAACTGCGGCAGTGAACTTTGCGATTACGGCAGCTCCGATTACCCAGTGTACGATCGAGGGACTTTCTGATCGCTTTGATTATACGGGAAAGACGATCAAACCGGCTGTTACGGTAAAGCTTGGTTCTGTCACCGTACCTTCCACGAATTATACGGTTACCTATAAGAACAACAAAAAGGTAGGAAAGGCGACTGCAACGATCACGGGGCAGGGCGCGCTTTCCGGCAGCGTCACGATAAACTTTGTCATTCAGCCCAAGATTACCCTGAAGAAGACTTCATACAGTAAAACGACAGGTTCAGCCTCCTTTAATCTGAATGCGAAGGCCAGCGGAAAGGCTGTACTGAAATACAGCAGCAGCAACAAAAAGGTCGCTACGGTAAGCAGTAAAGGTGTTGTGACGATCAAGGGCGCCGGCAAGGCAGTGATTACGGTAAGTGCTACACTCAGTAAGATCAAGGCTACAAAGAGTATTAATCTTACGGTGAAGCCTGCGAAAATGGCGGCTCCTAAGCTGACAGCGAAGAAGAAAACCATGACGGTATCCTGGAAGAAGGCTTCCGGTATCACCGGATACCAGATTCAGTATTCCACCAGCAAGAAATTTACAGAGTCTACGACAAAGACAGTGACTGTAAAAAAGGCTTCCCAGGTGAAAAAGAGTATCAAAGGTCTGGCGGCAAAAACGTATTATGTCCGTATCCGTGCCTATGGAAGAGACAGTATGACGGGATCATGGAGCAAGACCGCAAAGGTAAAAGTAAAATAAGAGGAGCATAAAAATTTGACATGAAGTCTGCCGAAAAAAAATCATCCAATCAAATAGAGTTCTGGTTTTTAGCCGGGAGTCTGATCCTGGCTCTGACAATGGCAGGCGGATACCTCCAGCCATCGGCGGCCCTGCTTGTCCTTTTGCTGGGGGCTGCTTTGGTGACGGCGATCTGGAGGAGCAGGATGGTTGTGCTGTCCTGTGACCTTCATGCCGTTACCTTTGCGGTATTCACTCTGATGTATCTGATTACGGCAGTGTGGGCGGTGGATCGTGGAATGGCGCTGACAGGTTTTATCCATTTCCTGCCGGTGTTCTTCTTTTACGCCCTGCTTTGCCGGAGCATAAATGCAAAAGAAAGGCTGATCGACCTGCTTCCCCTTCTCGGGAGCTTGATGACACTGTTTTCCTTTCTTATGATGCAGTTTCCGGTATTTCGCGATTATGTCAGCGTGGCAAACCGTCTTTCCGGATTTTTTCAGTATCCGAATACGTACGCATTATTTATGCTGGTCTGCCTGATTATTGCGGCGTACCGCCTGCAGCGGGAGCGGTTGGACTGGATGGACATAGTCTACTGCGGGGCAGCCGTTTTCGGTATCTATATGAGCGGAAGCAGGATTACGTTCCTGCTTTTACTGGGAGTACTTCTGTTTTTTGCCCTGCAGAGCCGGAAAATCCGAAGGATCATACTTCCCCTGGCAGTGATATTGCTGATCGTGGTAATCGTGCTGGGCATAGTGGGTATTACGGGAAATCTGCCCGGGCGGTTGTTTGATCTGTCCCTGCATTCCAGTACGCTGCTGGGCCGTCTTCTCTATGCACAGGACGCCTGGAAGCTGATCTGGAGCCATCTTTTCGGAAGTGGGTATTATGGGTATTATTTTCTTCAGACGGAGATCCAGACAGGAGTATATTCTGTGGTGAACGTCCATAATGAGCTGCTTCAGATGATGCTGGATATCGGTATAATACCGGCTCTGCTGTTTTATGGAACGATGCTCGTTACAATTTGCAGGAAGCAGGTGCCGGCAAGAGACCGTTTGGCGGTGGCGGTGATCCTCCTCCACAGTCTGTTGGATTATGATTTTCAGTTTCTTTCTATCTGTTTTGTGCTGATCCTGTTTCTGGATCTGCAGAATGTGAAGGAGTATCCGATTTCCATGCTGACCAAGATTGTTTCTGCTGCAGCGTTTGCGGCGGTGGTGTTCGGCGCGGCGCGGATCGGTATGTCAGAACTGATGATGATGAATGGCCAATATGAAAAGGCCGTACAGCTTTACGACGGAAATACGCTGGCAAAGATGTATTGTCTGACAGAGCTGGAGGATCCGGAGGAGCTGGAGGAAATGGCATCATCGATCGTGAACGTCAATCAGCACGTACCTCTGGCTTACCATGCACTGGCCCAGTCGGCATTGTCTGAAGGCAAAATAGCGGATTACCTGAAATACAAAGACCGGGCGCTGGAACTGGCGCCGTACGACGCAGATGCTTACACGGATTATCTGGATGCTTTATCCTACTGTTTTGATCTGTATGTAAGTAAAGGGGAAAAAGAAAGTGCCGGAATCTGTGTGCAGAGGGCTCAGAAGGTGCCGGAAATGCTGGAGCAGCTGAAGGAAAAAACGAGCTGGCTCGGGTGGCAGATCAATGATGCGCCTCAGGTAACGCTTCCCTGGGAATACCAGAAGCTGATCGAAACGATGCAGCAGGAATATGATATGTATAACCAATAGAGATGCTGCGGCATCTCTTTTTTCTTAAAAATTTATTTTTCTGTGGCAAAAGAAATCAGATATGGTATACTTTATGTCTATGAGGGAGAATTTAAATACAGAGAGGATGGAAGCGATGAGAAGAAAAAATTTGATGACAGCGATCATGTGTACATTCTGTCTGGCAGCAGCGTCTGTTTTGCCAATGACTGTTATGGCGGAGGAGACGGAGCTGACGACGGAGGCTCCTGCAGAGGAGGAAGGGACAGAAGATACTGATACAGAAACAGAGGAGACAGAGCTTACTTTGGAGCGGCCGGATTATACGGCGTCTGATTATGTGACTCTGGGTGAATACAAAGGACTTTGCGTAGGCCTTGATCTTCTGAAAGTGACGGAAGAAGACATTGATGAGGATATACGTTCCAGTATGCAGCAGGCAGATATGTTGGAGACGCTGACAGAGGGTACGGTTCAGGAAGGAGATACCGCCAATATTGATTATGAAGGCAAGCTCAATGGCGATGCTTTTGACGGAGGAACGGCGAAAGGAACGGATCTTGTGATCGGCTCAGGAATGTTTATTCCGGGATTTGAAGAAGGGCTGATCGGTGTGGCAGTCGGCGATACAGTGGATCTGACGCTGACTTTCCCGGAAAGCTATGGGAACCAGGAGCTGGCAGGGCAGGAGACCGTATTTACTGTGACGGTAAATGAGATCAAACGGGTTCCGGAGCTGACAGATGAGAATGCCAGCGTACTTTCGGATGGAGCGTATACGGATGCAGCATCCTACAGAGAGTCCGTTCGGGCGGCTCTCGAAGAAGATAAGGAAAGCCAGAAGGACTATATTGTTAAAAATGAGCTGATGCGTCAGGTGACGGAGACCTCCAGGATCAATGATTATCCGCAGGAGATGGTGGATTTCGGCGTGGCAAGTATGGAGGCCAACTATAAGCAGGAAGCGGAAAATTACAACATGGAATATGTGGATTTTCTCTCTGTTTGTTTCGGACTGACGGAGGATGAGTTCCGGGAGCAGGCGGCAGAATATACGAAGCAGCTGATGCAGCAGGAGATGATCCTGAAAGCGATAGCGGAAACAGAGGGAATTGAGATCAGCGACGAGGAATATGCGGCAGGCTGCGAACGTTATCTGGCGGACGAGGAATATGAGACACCGGAGGAACTGGAGGCTGCTTATGGGGAGACGCTCATCCGCATTAGTCTTTTACAGGAAAAAACGCTGGATTTCCTGGCAGAAAACGCCGTGATCGAGGAAGAGACAGAGTCTGAAGCAGAAACGGCTGATTCTGCTGCGGAGGCACCTGCGGAAGCCGGAACAGAGGCAGAGTAAGAAAAAGAAAAGCTGTTGCAGAGCCGTGCGCCTTATCTGAGGGCCGGTATGGTTTTGCGGCAGCTTTGTTTTATCAGGTGATTTTGTGAAATATACGGCGGTTCCGGAAACAGGTTATCAGAGAGTAGTAATTCTGATCTGTACCTGCCTATTTGTGTGAAAGGAAAGGAGAAACCATATGAAAAAAGCGGGAATGATTTTGGAAGGCGGCGGCCAGCGCGGGATATTTACAAGCGGAGTGCTGGATTATCTGATGGGACAAAAGCTGACGGTTCCCTATGTGATCGGCGTATCAGCCGGGGCCTGCAATGCCGTGGATTACGTTTCAGGGCAGATTCTGCGGACAAAGGAATGTATGCTGGATGCACAGCTTGACTATGAGCTGTACGGCGTACGCACAATGCTGAAGACAAAATATTTTATGAACATGGATCTGATCTTTGACCAGTTTCCGAACCATGACTATCCCTTCGATTTCAAGGCGTATGTGAAATCTCCGACGCGCTGTCTTCTGACGGTGACAAACTGTCTGACGGGCAGGGCAGAATTCATTGAGGAATATAAGGATCCTGAGCGGATGATGGCGGCCTGCCGCGCCTCCTCCAGCCTGCCCTTTGCATCTCCTATGGTGGAGGTCGACGGGGTGCCGATGCTGGATGGCGGGATTGCGGATTCAGTTCCGGTCAGAAAGGCGATTGCGGATGGGTTTGATTACAACATCGTGATTCTCACCAGGGGAAAAGGATATTACAAAAAAGAAAGCAGCCCCTCCACGGAAAAGCTGGCCCGGCTTTATTACCGCAAATATCCGAAGCTGGCCCGGGCGCTGATGCTGCGTAACGATGTGTACAACCGGCAGATGGATCTGATCCGGCGGCTGGAGGAGAAAGGAAGGGTATTCGTGATCCGCCCGGAGGTTCCCTGTGTCAGCAGGACAGAGCGTGATCTGGAAAAGCTGGAGGACTTTTACTGGCATGGCTACGAGATCGGTGAAAAGGTGTATCCTGCGCTGAAGGAATGGATGGCGCAAAGAGAAGAGTGTGTCAGCAGAAAACGCCTGCTGATACGCTGACAGGCAGAGAAAATAACAGCCAGCGTATCAAACGATGATATGAATCAGCAGACGGCAGAAAGCGCTCACCAATGTATCAGCAGGCGCCGGAAAGTATTATCCGAGAAACATTGTCCTGCATAGCTGTGCGCCGGATTCTGTGCGGAAAATATTTTTTAGCGCGGCTTCCACTGCGGGAACGGAAACTCCGTCTTCATAAAGATTTACAAGAAAATCAGCTTCCAACAGGATGCGGTAATCCATTCCATCCACATTGGTATACGTGTGGTGATGGGCGATGAGATAGCAGATACGTTCGGTGTCTGCCGCTTCAAAGCCAAGCCCCGCCAGCATTTCTCTGGCCGGGGCCGGGCCCTCCTGCTCCTGCAGCTTTCCACCGTGACTGCCGTATTTTTCATCGGCGGGTTTGATTCCGATGTCGTGTACCAGAGCTGCGGCTTCCAGAACAAATTGTGTATGTTGGTCCAGTCCTTCTTCCATTCCGATCATCTGGGCGAAACGGTGTACCTTTATAAAATGCTGAATCTGTTTTGGCGCACCGCTGTAGTAGGTTATCATTTTCTGTGTTAATTCCTGAAGCTTGTCCATGTTTCCCTCTCCATTTTGACGTTTTATTTTATGTATTGATTCTGAATCCATATTATGCAATATGAACTGCGATGTCAACAAAATGGATGCGGAAGCAGTAAATGAAATGATCTGCGAATAAAAACCAGGTCTATTTTGAAAAGACGGAATTCAGTCTTGTAACGAATCTGCGGACAGTGTATATTGAAATTCAGAACAGGAGGGAGAAAATGACGAAGGAACGGTTGATTTATATGATTCGCACGGCTGCGGTCCTGCTGGCGGCTTTTTTGCTCTCCATTCTGTTGAATTATGCCGGAATCGCAAGAGAGAATATTTTGATGCTGTTTATTGTGGGTGTACTGGCGGTGGCCTACTGCACTCGGGGCTACTGGTACGGGATCGCTGCGTCGCTGGCCAGTATGCTGATTTTCAATTATCTGTTTACAGAGCCGTTTCAAAATTTTGCGATCTCTGATCCGAATGATGTGGTTACAATAGCTTTTTTCTTGCTGTCGGCTTTGATTTCTACGAACCTGACGGTGCGTTTTCAGAAGCAGATGGAGGTGGCGAGGGAAAATGAACAGCTCGCCAGAGCGCTTGCCCGGGAGCAGGAGCAGATTCAGTTTGCCATGGAAAAGGAGCAGATGCGGAGCGGGCTTCTGCGCAGTATTTCCCACGATCTTCGCACGCCCCTCACAGGGATCGCCGGAGCCAGCGCTCTGATCCTGGAGAACGGGCGGCAGCTTGACCGGGAGAGTATCATCAGTCTGGCGAAGGATATCAATGATCAGTCGGATTGGCTGATCCAGCTGGTGGAAAATATTCTGAATATGACGAAGATTGATACGGGAAATCTTGTGATCGAAAAGAGCCCGGAGGCAGTGGAGGACATTATCAGCAATGCGGTGGCCCATATAAAGGGACGCAGGGAGAACAGAGAGATTAAAACGGCGGTGTCAGACGATGTATTTATCGTGCCGATGGACGGAAGGATGATGGTACAGGTGTTGGGAAATCTTCTGGACAATGCCATCAAGCATACGAAGGAAGACGGGAAGATTACGGTGAGCGTCTGCAAAGAGGGAGGTATGGTCTGGTTCACAGTAGAGGATGACGGGACGGGGATTGACGAGAGTGTGAAGGACTGTCTTTTTGAAGAATTCACGACCTTCCGGCCCCGCGGGCAGGACACGGGAAAGGGCATCGGACTTGGCCTCGCTATCTGCCGCGCCATTGTGACGGCGCACGGAGGAACGATCCGGGGCGAGAACCGGGAGGAAGGCGGCGCGCGTTTTGTATTTGGCCTTCCGGGAGATATCCCGCAGAATGGCGGGCAGAGCTGATAAAATGTGGATAAGCTACAGAAAAGGAGAAAGCATTGTGGAAAAGAAGGCCTCTGTATTGATTATAGAAGACGACAGATACATCTCAAATTTTATTTGCATGAGTCTGAAGCAGGAGGGATACCGCTATCTGAAGGCAGCCACCGGAGAGGAGGCACTGCGTCTGTGCTATGAAGAAAATCCTGATGTTATTATTCTGGATCTGGGACTTCCAGACGTGGATGGGATTGAGGTGATCGAGCACATCCGAAGCCATTGCGAAAGGCCGATTATTGTAGTGTCAGCGAGGCAGGAGGAGAGTGAAAAGATCAAAGCTCTGGATATGGGAGCCGACGATTACGTGGTAAAGCCGTTTTATATGGGAGAGCTGCTGGCCCGGATCCGTGTGGCGATGCGAAAGTCAGAAAAGGCTGTCCAGATGGAGATGACGCAGACGTTTCAGCGGGATTATCTGAAAATTGATTTTATGAACCGCGCTGTGTATGTGGAGGAGAAAAAAATACATCTGACTCCCATAGAATATAAGCTGCTGGCGCTTCTTGTGGCCAACCGCGGCAAGGTGCTGACACACAATCAGATCTTAAGCAGGATCTGGGGCAGCACGGAAAGCGGAGACGCCAACAGTCTGAGAGTATTTATGGCGACCTTGCGCCGGAAAATTGAAAAGGATACCACGAATCCCCGTTTCATTGTAACGGAAGTGGGAGTAGGGTACCGCTTTGCGGAAAGATGACAGCGTGACCGGCTATGCCTTCTGCCATTTGCCTCTGACATAGTGCAGCGAAAAGCAGATACCCCGGAACAGCCAGTCGATCTCCATGGCGATCCAGACTCCGAAGACGCCCCAGCTCAGGTACACGCCCAGCAGGAAGCTGAATCCGATTCGGAAGATCCACATAGACAGGATTGACAGCACCATCGTGTATTTTACGTCGGAGGAAGCCCGCAGGACATTGGGCAGCGTGAAGGAAAGTGGCCAGATAGTGCTGGCGCCGACGGTATGCGCCAGCATGATTTTTGTGGTATAATCGGCGGCTTCCGGCGACAGATGGTACAGCCGGATCAGATACGGGAGCGCCAGAAGAACGATACAGCAGACTGCCAGGATCGCGGCGTATGTGATGGCCATCAGTTTTTTGGTATAGTAGCGTGCCTGTGTAAAATCGCTTGCCCCTGCGCACTGGGAGACTACGGTCAGTACGGCGAAGCCCATAGCTGTACCGGGAAGTATTTCAAACATGGCAATGTTGTTGCTGACAGCGTTTGCGGCGATGGAGGCCGTACCGAAGCTGGATACGATGCTGAGCACCAGGATTTTTCCGAGCTGGAACATACTATTTTCCAGGCCGTTCGGGATACCGATGCCCAGGATTTTTTTCAGGAGAGAAAAATCAAAGTGAAACGAAAACGGCAGCGGAATATGTACGGCCTTTTTCTGGTTTGTCAGCATTTTCAGGATCACGACGGCAGCGACAATACGGGAAACGAGGGTTGGGATCGCTGCGCCTGCAACGCCCATATTGAGTCCGAAGATAAGGATGGCGTTGCCCGCCAGGTTGATGCCGTTCATGACCAGGGACATATACATGGCGGTCTTGGAATCTCCCATAGAACGGAAAATTGCAGCTCCGGCATTGTACAGTGCGATGAACGGGATGGATGCGGTCACGATCAGAAGATAGGTGTTGCAGTTTGTCATGACCTCTTCGGTGATCTGCCCGAATACTACGTGCAGGATAAAGGGCTTGAACAGATAGGTGATCGCCATGACTGCGGTGGAAAATACGGCTGTAAAAAGAATAAGCTGATTGGCCGCCCGGCAGGCTACCTCCGGCTCCTTCCGGCCGATCTGCTGACCGCAGATGACAGCGCCTCCGGTGCCGAGGGCCGCGAACAGGTTGATCAGCAGGATGAAAATACTGTCTGCCAGAGAGACGGCGGAGACGGCGGATTCTCCCGCACTCGCCACCATGATGGAGTCCGCCATGCCTACGGTGATCGCCAGTACCTGCTCCAGGATCAGGGGAATGATCAGCTTCTTCAGGTCATTGTTGCTGAAAAAATAGCCGCTTGTATCCGTTTTTGATTTTTTGATGAAAGAACCCATTTTAAAAACCTCTTTTATAAAATGAAAGAATAATTTATACCGCAATTTTTAATTATAATCCTTTTTACGGGAAAAACAAGAAGAGAATTTGATAGACGAGGAGAATACGCTATGATAAACCCGATGAAAATGATGCAGTATAAGGAAATGGTAGAACGCTTCAAGAGAAGCCATGCGAAGGTGGAGCCTTTTTTTCGCGCTGCAATGAACAGCCTTCAGGAAGGCAGCATTATCGAGATGCGGGTGACGAATCCCAACGGACAGGAGCTGCGCTCCAACATTCGGGTGAATGCTGAGGACATGCAGCTCCTGAAAGAGATCAATGAATTTGGAAAAACACAGTAGCTGATGCGCTACGGGATTCCTGCCATCCTGCAAAGCCTCTGCCATGCTACGGGATTCTTGTGGCCCATTCCTGGCAGTTCCATACCTCATTTACCACATCCCGGTAAAATTCCGGTTCATGGCAGATCAGCAGGATCGTTCCCTTGTATTCCTGGAGGGCGCGTTTTAGCTCCGCTTTGGCCTCGACGTCCAGGTGATTCGTAGGCTCGTCCAGCAGCAGAATGTTTGTCTCCCGGTTCAGGATCTTGCAGAGGCGTACTTTTGCCTGCTCGCCGCCGCTCAATACCCGTACCTGGCTTTCGATGTGCTTTGTGGTGAGTCCGCATTTTGCCAGGGCTGAGCGGACCTGATACTGGGTATAGGAGGGAAAGTCCTGCCAGATTTCTTCGATGCAGGTGGTGCTGTTGTCTGTGGAAGCCTCTTGCTCAAAGTATCCGATGTACTGATAGTCGCCCAGCTGCACGGAGCCAGAGTAGGGCGGGATCAGTCCCAGGATACTTTTCAGAAGCGTGGTTTTGCCGATGCCGTTGGCTCCGGTCAGAGCAACGCGCTGTCCGCGTTCCATGCGGATATTCAGAGGCTTTGAGAGCGGTTCGTCGTATCCGATGACGAGGTCGGAGGTCTCGAAAATCATCTTTCCCGAGGTGCGGGCCGTCAGGAAATGAAATTCCGGCTTCGGTTTTTCACGGGCCAGCTCGATTACATCCATTTTGTCCAGCTTTTTCTGTCTTGCCATGGCCATATTCCGGGTGGCTACCCGGGCCTTATTTCTGGCAACAAAATCCTTCAGCTCGTTGATTTCCTGCTGCTGGCGGTTGTAGGCCGCCTCAAGCTGGGATTTTTTCATTGCGTAGACCTCCTGGAATTTATCGTAATCTCCGGGATAGCGGTCCAGGGACTGGTTTTCCATGTGGTAGATCAGGTTGATGACGCTGTTCAAAAACGGAATATCGTGAGAAATCAGGATAAATGCGTTTTCGTATTCTGTCAGATAGCGTTTCAGCCATTCAATATGCTGTTCGTCCAGATAGTTGGTGGGCTCGTCCAGCAGAAGGATGTCCGGCTTTTCCAGCAGCAGCTTGGCCATCAGAACCTTGGTGCGCTGTCCGCCGGAGAGCTCGGTGACGTCCCGCTCCAGACCAATATCGGAAAGACCCAGTGCCCGGGCGATCTCCTCCACCTTTGCGTCAATCATATAAAAATCATGCTGCTCCAGAAGCTCCTGGTATGTGCCGGTCTCCTCCAGCAGATATTCCATCTCCTCCGGGGAGGCCTCCCCCATTTTCTCAAACATCTGGTTCATGGTCTCTTCCATTTCGAAGAGAAATCCGAAGGCGGATTTCAGAACGTCCCGGATCGTCATGCCCTTTTCCAGAACGGCGTGCTGATCCAGGTAGCCCACCCGGACATTTTTGGCCCACTCAACGGTACCCTCATCCGGCGTCAGCTTGCCGGTAATAATATTCATAAAGGTAGATTTTCCCTCTCCGTTGGCGCCGATCAGGCCGATGTGCTCCCCCTTCAGCAGGCGGAAAGAGACGTTATCGAAAATCGCCCGGTCGCCGAAACCGTGGCTCAGATTTTTTACATTTAAGATCATGGCTTCTCCTTTGCTTGCAGTACTTGCCGGAGCACAGTTTATTTGATAAAATGGCTCACAGGCGGATTCCTACAAGAGTATAATGGAAAAGGCCGGAGAATGTCAAATTGATATTTGCAAGGGCCAGGTCTGCGATATTTGCAGAGGATAAATCCGTAATATTTGCAAAGGATAAGTCTGTGATATTTACAGAGGTCAGGTCTACAGCATGTATGGAATGGCAAATTATGGGATATGGAACGGAGCTTTTATATGGAAGTAATGATACGACAGGCAAAAATGGAGGAGGCAAAGGAGCTGGCGGCCATCGAAGCGGCCTGCTTTCCGGCGGCGGAAGCGGCCTCCGAGCAGGAGATCAGCGAACGGATGCATGCATTTTTAGAAAACTTTCTGGTGGCGGAGCTGGATGGGAAAATCGTAGGATTTATAGACGGCGGGACGACGGATCAGCCGTATTTGCCGGACGAGCTGTACCACGATATAACGCTGCACAAGCCGGAGGGGGATTATCAGACGGTCTTCGGGCTAGACGTATTGCCAGAATACCGGCGCGGCGGGATTGCGGGACGGCTTTTGGACGGCCTGGTGCAGCTTTCCCGGGAGCAGGGCAAAAAGGGCGTGGTTCTGACCTGCAAGGAGCATTTGATTCATTATTATGAAAACCATGGCTTTGTGAAATACGGCCTGGCGGATTCCTGCCACGGAGGAGCAACGTGGTACGACATGCGGAATCTGTTTTAAAATTCCTCTTGTAGATGGAATGGGATTGTAGTATACTCAAATTTGAAAACGGGGAGGCTGCTGAGGCCTGAGAGTAAACCGAACGGTTTTGACCCTTAGAACCTGATACAGATAATACTGGCGAAGGAAAATACGTTTCAGAGGTGCGGGAGGACGCACGGTCTGTTTTTTGTTTTGATGCCAGCATTATTGCCTGGCATTTTTTGTGTGCAGGAGAGAAATTGTCACGCGAAAACGTGAAAGCTCTTAAAAAACAGATAAGGAGCCTGATGATATGAAAAAGCTTTCAAATGCGGCGCCGGTGCTGGTGATCCTGGCGCTTCTGGCGATTTGGGAGATCGTGGTACAGCTCATGGGGATTCCGCTGTATGTGCTTCCGGCCCCCAGCGACATGATAAAAACCTTTGTGACGGAGCTTCCGGTGCTGCTGAGGCATGCCGGCGTGACGGTCATGGAGGCTCTGGCGGGAATGGGTATTTCCTTCGTGATAGGCATTGGGATCGGCGTTTTGATCGACGCGATGCCCACATTCAAAAAATGCATTTATCCGATCCTTGTGGTGACGCAGACCGTACCGGTGATCGTGCTTGCCCCTATCTTCATTATTTATATGGGGTTCGGATATGCGCCGAAGATACTGACGGTGGTGCTGATGTGCTTTTTTCCCATTGTGGTCAGCTTCAGCGACGGGCTGGGGGAGATGGATGCGGGGTATCTGAATCTTGTGCGTACTTACGGGGGTTCCCGGTTTCAATTGTACCGGATCGTCAAAATTCCTTCTGCGATGATCTCGCTGCTGTCGGGGCTTAAGGTGGCCGCCACCTACAGCATCAGCGGAGCCGTCGTGGGAGAATGGATCGCTTCTCAGAGCGGGCTGGGCTATTATCTGATCCGGGCCAAGAACGGCTATATGCTGGACAAGGTATTTGCCTGTGTCCTGATGATCATATTACTGAGCCTGATGATGAACGGGCTGGTAAAGCTTTTTGGATATGCGGTTTTGCCGTCTGCAAGAAAACGAAAGGAGAGTAGGCTATGAAAAACGGATGGAAAAAGGGCGCGGCAGTCATGATGGCCGCGGCTGTGGCAATGAGTATGGGGGCCGCTGCCGGCGCGAAGGAGAGCGGCGGGCTCAAAAAAGTAACGGTGATTCTGGATTATGTGCCGAATACGAATCATACCGGAATGTATGTGGCTCTGGACAAGGGCTATTATGAGGAGGAGGGCCTCGACGTTGAGATCATAGAGCCCACGGACGGAGCCACGGCCACCCTGGTGGCGCAGCAGAAGGGAACCTTCGGGATCAGCTATCAGGAGGACGTGACGATTGCGCTGACCGCGGAGGATCCGCTGCCGGTCAAGGCGGTGGCGGCGGTTATTCAGCACAATACCTCCGGCTTTGTCAGCCTGGCGGACAGCGGGATCGAATCTCCGGCGGATTTTGAGGGCAAGACGTATGCCGGATGGGGCGGCCCGGGAGAAGCTGCGGTGCTGGAGGCCTGCATGACCCAGGCGGGAGTTGATTTTTCGAAGCTCAATATGGTGATTTCCGACGGAAGCGGATTTGAAGCTCTGGGAAAAAGCTGCGACCTGATGTGGTTCTTTGAGGGATGGGACAGCGTAATTGCAGAAATGAACGGCTGCGAGCTGAACTATATGGAATGCCGCGAGCTGGACGAGCGCCTTGACTATTACACGCCGGTGATCATTGCCAGCGATGCGGTGTTGGAATCCGACCCAGAGATGGTTTCCGCCTTCCTGCGGGCAACGGAAAAGGGATACGCGGATACGATCGCGGATCCGGATGCTGCGGCGGAGATTCTTTCCTCCCATGCGCCGGATTACGACATCGAAATGCTGAAAATGTCCCAGGAATATCTGGCGGGCAAATTTATGGAGGATACGGAGGTATGGGGCATGATGAAGGATGAGGTATGGGACAATTACTCCTCCTTCCTTCAGGAATACGGCGTCATCGAAGAGGCTCTTCCGGCCTCCGAGTGTTATACAAATGAGTTTTTGCCGCAGTAGAAAAATAAAAGCTGCAGCGCTAGTGAAAAAAATAAAAACAGCAGCGCTAGCCAAGAGATAGAGGTAATGTATGAGACTGGATGTGAATAATCTGAATTTTTCCTACGCGGACAAGACGGTGCTGCGTGATCTTTCCTTCCGGGCGGAGGACGGGGAATTTATCAGTATTCTGGGCCCCTCCGGCTGCGGAAAATCCACGCTTCTGAATGTGCTGGCCGGGATCCTGCAGCCTCAAGGCGGCCAGGTCCTGATTGACGGGAAGGAGATACGGGGAGTCAGCGGCCAGTTTGCATACATGCCGCAGAATGACCTTTTGTTTCCCTGGAAGACAATTCTGGACAATGTGTGTCTGTACGGAGAGATTCATCACAGGAAGGATGAGATGAAGGCGGAGGCAAAAGCGCAGATGGCCCGTTTTGGACTGGAGGGCTGCGAAAATAAGTATCCGGGAGAACTGTCCGGGGGCATGCGGCAGCGGGCGGCATTTCTGCGGACGACGCTGTGCGACGCCGGGATTTTTCTGCTGGACGAGCCCTTCGGCGCGCTGGACGTCATCACCCGGGGGGATATGCAGGACTGGCTGCGGGAGCTGTGCAGCAATCTGAAACGGACGATCCTTCTGGTGACTCATGATACGGACGAGGCGATCTACCTCTCCGACCGGATCTTGATTCTCGGGGAGCCGGGAGAGGGGATCCGGCAGGAAATTCGGATACAGGAGGGAAACCGCACCCGGGAATGGCTGTACGAGCAGGGCGGTCTCAGGGCGCGTATTCACAGGATTATCAAGCAAAACGGCTGAAAAATAAAATCTTTCTAAAGCCTATTGACTTATTCGGATTTTGTAATAGAATGAGACTAGGAATAGCAGTTTGAAAGGATAAATCTGGAATTTCGAACTGTTATTTTTTACAAAGCAATTAGCACTCGACCTGAATGAGTGCTGACAGAAGAGGTGATGTTATGATTATCATACCGATTCACGATATGATTTTATTACCGGGAGTTAGTTTTTATTTTAAAAAAGAGACATACTATCATTGGAGCCCGGAGCAGGCGAAGCCGGGAGACGATATTTTGTTTCTGCTCCAGCGGGAATCTAAGGAGATTGAGGATTCCCCCGCAGAAAATTTTTATCCGATAGGGTTTTCCGCCGAGCTGGTTCATATAGATTCAGAAGGGCTTGTTCAGATGAAGGTTCGGAACAGGGTTGACGTTTCGGACATTGAAAATGAAAACGGCGTGCTTTCAGCTTCTGCCGCGGTACGGCCTGAGATCGAGGACATTTCGGAGGAAGAGCTGAAACGCAGATTTGAACGTGTCCGCGGGGCGTATCTTCAGTTTGTCCAGAATTTCCAGTGGGGCGTATGGGCGAGAAATATCATTCTCCGGTGGAGCAGCCTGGAGGAAATGATCTGTTCCTCCGCAGGCTATTTGAATCTTCCATGGCCGGATAAGTATGCGATCATGGCGGAGGATTCGCTGGAGAAGCGGAGCGAGATGATCGAGCACGCGATTTACAGCTTTATCGAGGAAAGCAAGGTGGCGGAGGAGGCCCAGGAAGCGCAGCAGGAGAGCCATGAGCAGACGTACCGGGAAGCAGCGATCAGGAAGCAGCTTGGTTTCCTGCAGAAGCAGCTGGAGGAGATGCATCCTGAGAATGTGTCGGATATTCGGATGTTTGAGGAAAAGCTGGAGGCCTCCGGCATGAACGAGACCGCCAGGAAAGAGGCGGATAAGGTGCTGAACCGCATGAAGCAGGAGGGCAAGGAGGGTCATGAGTACGGGATGCTGTATGATTACCTCGATTTTGTGACAAGCCTTTCCTGGAAGAAGGAGGCGGTGCCGGAGATTGATCTGACAAAGGCCCAGGCGGTGCTGGATGCGGATCATTACGGGATGGAGCGGGTGAAGGAGCGCATCATACAGCAGATCGCGGTGATGGCCCTGAATCAGAAGCAGTCCGGCTCCATTTTACTTTTCGTGGGCGCTCCCGGCACCGGAAAGACGAGTATCGGACAGAGCATTGCCCGGGCGCTGGACCGGAAATACGTGCGGATCAGTCTCGGAGGTATCCGGGATGAGGCTGAGATCCGGGGACACCGCAGGACATATATAGGAGCCATGCCGGGGCGTATCATGGAGGGAATGAAGCGAAGCGGCACATCAAATCCGGTCATGGTGCTGGACGAGGTGGATAAGCTTGCAAAGGATTACGGCGGAGATCCGGCCAGCGCATTGCTGGAGGTGCTGGACCCGGAACAGAACGGGACCTTTACGGACCATTATATGAATGTTCCTTATGATCTTTCGGACGTCCTGTTTGTCTGCACGGCCAATACTGTCGATACGATACCGGAGCCTCTGCTGAACCGGATGGAGGTGATCCAGTTCCCGGGATACACGGCTCTTGAGAAAATGCAGATTGCTAAAAAACATCTGCTGCCGAAGGTTATGGAGGACACCGGTATCCGTCCCCGGACCCTGAAGGTGACGGATGAGGCGCTCCGCCGGATCATCGACGAATACACGATGGAATCAGGTGTGCGGGGGCTGAAAAAGCAGATCGGTACGCTGTGCAGATATGCGGCGGTGAAGCTGGTAAAGGGCGAGCAGAAGAGCGTTACGGTAAGCGCAAAGCGTCTGCCGGATTATCTTGGCAGCCAGCGCACGTATCACGATAAAAAGATCGAAGAGGCGGTTCCGGGAGTAGTGACCGGACTGGCCTGGACCAGCGCCGGAGGAGAGATCCTGTTTGTGGAGTCAAGGCTGATTCCGGGCAGCGGCAATCTGATTATTACGGGACAGCTTGGCGACGTCATGAAGGAGTCGGTACAGATCGCGGTCAGCCTGGTGAAGGCCTTGTACCCGGAGGAGGCCGGGAAGCTGAAGGAGAATGACTTGCACATTCATGTGCCCGCGGGAGCTGTTCCGAAGGACGGCCCCTCCGCCGGGATCACGATTGTCACGGCTCTGGTCTCCCTGCTGACGGAGCGAAGCGTCAGCACGGAGCTTGCCATGACCGGGGAGATTTCCCTGAGAGGCAGCGTCCTTCCCATCGGAGGGCTCCCGGAAAAGCTGATGGCGGCGCAGCGGGCAGGAATTACCCGGGTGCTGATTCCGGCTGACAACGCGGCAGACCTGAAGGAGGTCGCAGAGGAAGTGAAGAAGAAGCTGAAAATCATTCCGGTAAAGAGGATGACAGACGTATTGGAGATCGCTTTTTCCTGAGACAATTGGAGCCTGCTTTTTCCGGTGCAGCGCTTGAGAGAACGCTCTGCAGCGGATATTATAATATTGAAGGGACAGAAAGAAAGGAGGGGGTTAAATGAATGAAATCAAAAAACCCAGAAAATCTTTGGCATTTTATTATACGATAGGTTTGATCGTAATTTTCCTGATCAATTTTCTGGCGATTCCATATATGGAACAGCGCCGGGTGAAGCAGGTGGATTACGGCACCTTTATGTCGATGACGGAGAACCGGGAGATCGGTCAGGTAGAGATACAGGACAATCAGATTCTGTTTACCGATAAGGCGGGAGACCAGATTTACAAGACCGGGAAAATGGATGACCCGAATCTTGTGGAGCGTCTGCATGCCTCCGGCGCGGAGTTCGCCAGTGAGATCGTAGAGGAGCCATCGCTTCTCATGAGCATTCTGATGTCCTGGGTGCTTCCGATGGTGATATTTATACTCATCGGCCAGATGCTGACAAAGAAGCTTATGAACAAGGCCGGCGGCGGGAATTCCATGATGTTCAACATGGGAAAAAGCAACGCCAAGGTGTATGTGAAATCCTCCGAGGGCATTCGATTTGCGGACGTGGCCGGAGAGGATGAGGCGAAGGAGAACCTGACGGAGATCGTCGATTATCTGCATACTCCGGGCAAATACAAAGAGATCGGAGCCTCCATGCCGAAGGGCATTCTGCTGGTGGGCCCTCCTGGAACGGGTAAAACGATGCTGGCAAAGGCTGTGGCCGGAGAAGCAAACGTGCCGTTTTTCTCTATGTCCGGCTCGGAGTTTGTAGAAATGTTTGTTGGTATGGGTGCATCCAAGGTTCGGGATTTGTTCAAGCAGGCAAAGGAAAAGGCCCCGTGTATCGTTTTTATTGATGAGATCGACGCCATCGGCAAGAAGCGTGACGGACAGATCGGCGGCAACGATGAGCGTGAGCAGACGCTGAACCAGCTTCTGACAGAAATGGACGGATTTGAGGGCAACAACGGCGTGATTATTCTGGCAGCGACGAACCGGCCGGAATCCCTGGATCCTGCGCTTACCCGTCCGGGCCGGTTTGACCGCCGGGTTCCGGTGGAGCTTCCTGACCTGAAGGGCCGGGAGGAGATTCTTAAGGTGCATGCGAAGAAAATCAAGATCGCAGACAACGTGGATTTCAATAAGATTGCCCGGATGGCCTCGGGAGCCTCGGGAGCAGAGCTGGCCAATATTGTGAACGAGGCGGCGCTGCGGGCAGTGCGGGACGGAAGAAAATTTGCTACTCAGGCCGATATGGAGGAGAGCATTGAGGTCGTTATCGCGGGCTATCAGAAGAAAAATGCGATCCTGACGACGCAGGAGAAGCTGATTGTCGCTTATCATGAGATCGGTCACGCCCTGGTGGCTGCGAAGCAGACGAATTCGGCTCCGGTTCAGAAAATCACGATTATTCCGAGAACCTCCGGTGCGCTGGGATACACGATGCAGGTGGAGGAGGGCAACCACTATCTGATGTCAAAGGAAGAGATTGAGAATAAGATTGCCACGTATACCGGAGGCCGGGCGGCAGAGGAAGTGATTTTCGGCTCCGTGACCACAGGCGCATCCAACGACATTGAGCAGGCAACGAAGCTTGCCCGGGCCATGATTACCCGGTACGGCATGAGCAAGGACTTTGACATGGTGGCTCTGGAAACTGTCAACAACCAGTATCTCGGCGGAGACGCTTCTCTCGTATGCTCGGCGGAGACCCAGACGGAGATCGACCGGCAGGTGGTGGAGCTGGTGAAGAAGCAGCATCAGAAGGCGGTGCAGATTCTTCTGGAGAACCGTGATAAGCTGGATGAGCTGTCGCAATTCCTGTACGATCGGGAGACAATCACCGGCGAAGAATTTATGAATATTCTGAACAATTAGCGGCAATAATGTATAGTATAAATGTAAGTCCTGCTGGCAATAATGTATAGTATAAATGTAAGTCCTGCCGGCAATAAAGTATAGCATAAACGGAAGCCCTGCCGGCAGTAAAGTGCAGAATCCGCCCGGATTTTTATTGTCAGAATACAGGGCATGTGATACGGCAAAATGAATAAAAAAACAGAATAAAAATCATCAATTTGTCGATTTACAGATAATAAGAAGATAAGATATAATGATACAAAATTTCATTTCAAGAAAGGAGAAGAGTATGCAGCAGGTATATGTCAAATTTAACAGTGCAGATCAAGTTAGCCAGTTTGTTAATCAGATTGACCGGTTCGATGTTGATTTTGACCTGGGCTCAGGTCGCAGAACCGTGGATGCAAAATCTATAATGGGGATTCTCGCCTTGGATTTATCACAACCACTGCAGCTTAGATATGATTCCGAAGATTCAAGAATCAGAGAAAGAATCAGTCCATTTTTAATTGAAGTGTAATTTTAGCCGGCGGATGCCGGCACAGAGTATCGGACGCAGGAGGAGCTGCTTTGGCAGCTTCTCTACTTTTTTGCCGTGTGTCCAGCGAAGCTGGACCACACTTGCCGGAAAAGCAGTGCACGAAAGTATTTTATCAGTGAGAAAAGGTTTGGAAAGGAAATTGCGGCGATGAAAATACGGAAAGCAGAGTTAAAAGACTTGCAGGAGCTTTTGGATATTTACAATTATGAGGTACAAAACGGCGTGGCGACCCTGGATCTGGAGCCGAAAAGCCTGGAGGAGTGGCGGCAGTGGTTCAATGCGCACAATGTGGAGAATCATCCGCTGTATGTCGCGGAGGCAGTGGGGCGCGTGGCAGGATACGTCAGCCTGTCCTCCTACAGGGCAAAGGAAGCCTATAGATCCACGGTGGAGCTTTCTGTTTACATAGGGCCGGATTACCGCAGGAGGGGGATCGCTTCTGCGCTGATGGAATTTATTTTAGAAGAAGCGAGAAGAGACAGCAGTATTCACAATGTAGTCTCCGTCATCACCAGCGGCAATGAGGCAAGCCGCCGGCTGCACGATAAATTCGGCTTTACTTACTGCGGGACAATCCCCGAGGTGGGGGTGAAGTTTGGGCGGAAACTCAGTATAGATAATTACAGCCTGCTGGTATCCTAGAAAGACGGCAAAAAATAACTGCACGCGTCAATGACCTTTTTCATTCGGCGTGCAGTTGTATTTATAGACTATTCATTACATTTCAAAATATCATTATAGAAATCATTCATCTCTTTCTGTGAGCTGAACACCGCCACATACATCTGATTTCCCATTGCACCGGAGAGCACATCAGGAATCCGTTCCATCATTTTCATATTCTTGCCGTATTTTTCAATGATGTCCGTATGGCTCATGGCGAAATCCTTTCCATCCCGGCGTCCGGCAAATGCACAGTAGGCGTGTTTTCCAATGGGCATGGTGGAGCGGTCGAATGCGATCATGTCCGCCCAGATCTTGTAAACGTCGGTGCTGTGAGCAAAGTCGATCATGTCGGGGGTGACGCCGCCGCTGGGCCGCATGTTTACCTCCAGGGCTACCAGATCGCCCTTTTTGCCGAGACCCTCCTGATCCTTCAGGAGACGGAAAAACTCAAAGTGTACGAAACGGCTCTTTACCCCGAAGCTCTTTACAGTGGCGCGTCCGGCTGCCCGGGTATCCTCCGGCAGCTTTTTCAGGATATAGAAAATGGAGTTGTCAGATTTGTTGACAATGTCCATAATGGACATCGGCGTGATGTTGCCGGTCTCGAACATCGGCTCTCCGTTGGAGTCAATGATGGCGTCGTAGGAGTTGACCTCTCCGTTTACGAACTCTTCCATAATATAGGAGGTGTCCGGCCATTTTACATCATAGAACTGCTTCATCTGTTCTTCATTTTCGATTTTGAAGGTGTGGGACGCGCCTACGCCGTTGTCCGGCTTGGCCACCACCGGATAACCGACCTTTTCGGCAAAGGCCAGACCGTTTTCCAGGGTATCCACCATATGGTAGCGGGCCACCGGAATGCCGGCTTTTTTATAAAATTCCTTCATTTTGGATTTGAATTTCACATGCGGAATATCGGATACCTGGAAGCCCGAGGTGATGTTGAAATCGGTGCGGAGCTTTGCGTCGCGCTCCAGCCAGTATTCGTTGTTGGACTCCAGCCAGTCGATCCGGCCGTGCTTGAAGATGAAAAATGCAACGGCGCGGTATACCTCGTCTTCGTTTTCAAGGTTGCTGACCTTGTAGTATTCGTTCAGGCTTTCTTTTAAATTGTCGCTCAGCTCGTCGTAGGGCTGATCGCCGATTCCCAGTACGTTCAGGCCGTTCTTTTTCAGCTCACGGCAGAACATCCAGTAGTTTGTGGGAAAATTCGGTGAGATAAAGATAAAATTTTTCATGATAGCTCCCTCTTTCTTTGGTATTAAATTTTATTGCTGATCCAACAGGTACGGAAGAAAATATTCTACCTGTGAATACCACCAGCACCAGTCATGACAGCAGTCGTAGCCCCAGTAATCCACCCAGGCGTGGATGCCCTTCTGGGCCAGCACGGTATCGAGCTGCCTTGTATAATCCGGCATCTCCCAGGGGCCCTGTCCCACACAGATCACGGCCTTTTTCAGATTGTAAAGCTCTATGTACGGGTGATCCTCCGGCATTCCTCCGAGATAATGGATCGGAGAGTTGTTGTATATGAGATCGTCCATATAGCTGCCGAAGCCGTATTCTGCCGTATAAAGCCCGCTTAAGGCCAGCAGACGGTCAAACAGATCCGGCCTGCGGAAATAAAGATTCGCCGCGTGGGTAGCGCCAAGGCTGCAGCCGAAGGCCATAATACCGGGATATCCTGTCCAACCGTTGCGCTCGTTGACCATCCACCGCATAAACGGCACCATTTCATCCGTAATATAGCGGATCCACTGCTCGTAGCGCTCTATGCGCCAGCGCGGGTCCCCTCCGGCGTTCGACCAGGTTTCGCGGTCCATGGTGTCAATGGAGAATACCATGACATCACCGGTCTCCAGCCAGGGCGCCCACACATCAATCATCTGATAATTTTCAAAATCAAAAAATCGTCCGTCCTGGCAGGGGATGAACAGGACGGGCCGTCCTGCATGGCCGTAAACCTTACATTCCATGTCCAGGCCCAGCGCCGGGCTGTACTGCTTAAAATACTGGATCTCCATATGATATTTCCTCCTATTTTTAAGAAAACAGCGTTCCCATGAAGAACGGGATCTGCTGCTCCCAGCACGCTTCGCAATGGGTTCCGCCCGGAACAATGCGGCTTTCCAGGAGCACGCCCTTTTCCATCAGCGCCGCCGTAAGCCTTGCGAACTGCCGGCGCATGGATGCACGGTCTGCCATTTCCAGCTCGCCGTAGTCCATATATACGACGGTATTTTCCAGCCTGGAGCTGCGCACCAGCCGTTCCAGCCGCTCCGGCGCAACCCAGATCGAGGGGGAAAGAGCCGCTGCCCGGGAAAAATAAGCGTTGTATTCCAGAACCGCGTACAGGCTCATCAGGCCCCCCATGGAGCTGCCTGCGATAAAGGTGTGCTCCCGATCCGGCAGGGTGCGGTACCGCTGGTCGATCCGCTTTTTGAATGTACGCACCATCCAGTCCATGGTGGTCTTGCCCCGGCCCTCGATTTTTCCGAAACCGGCCTCGGAAAAATTGTAGGGAGAATATTCCTTCAGCCGTCCGTGATCCGGGCTGTGGTTGCATTCTATCGCGGCAATAATCATCTGAGTATTTGTATAGTCCATGTATTCTTTCATGCCCCAGCATTTGCCGTAGGTAGCGTCTGAGTCAAAAAATACATTGTGTCCGTCAAACATGTAAAGAACCGGATAGCGTCTTTCCGGATCATAGCTGTAAGAGTCCGGCAAGTAGATATAAACGCCGCGTTCTTCACTTCCTGTCAGCTCGGGAATGGTAATGTTCCATTTCTCTACCATAATTGCCTCCAATCTATTTCCTTTACCACGTTACTATAGCATAAGGCATCGTAAATAGCAATTTTAATCTTTAAAATATGTCTTTTGGATATAAAAAGGATATATTGTCGTGGTATGATAATGACACAGAAGAGAGGAAACGAAAGAACAATGAAAATAAAGAAGGAATTCTGATTTTACGAAGAGAAAGACCGGGAGAAACGAAGATGAAGCTGCTGATTGTGGAGGATGACCGTCTGATGCAGGAGGTCATTGCAGACTATTTTGGGAGTAAGGGATGGGAGACGGAGGCGGCCGGAGACGGCGAGTTGGCGCTGGAAAAATGGGAGCAGGAGCATTTTCAGCTCGTGCTGCTGGATGTGATGATGCCGGGAATGAACGGCTTTACCGTTTGCAGAAAAATACGGGAGCGCAGCGATGTACCGGTCATCTTTATCACGGCCCGGGCCATGGAGGAGGATGAGCTGCACGGCTATTCCCTGGGAGCGGACGATTACGTGACAAAGCCGTTTTCCCTGCCGGTGCTGTACGCAAAGGCCATGGCGCTTATGGGGCGCGTCCGGGGAGATGCCCCTCACCGGAGAATACGCTGCGGCTGCATCGAGGCAGACGTGAGGACCCATGAGGTGTGGGTCCGGGGCGAGCGCTGCATTCTTCCGCCCATCGAATATGGAATGCTGCTGTTTTTTATGGAGAATCCCAATCGGGTGTTTGGCCGGGAGCAGCTTCTGATCCGCTTCTGGGGATATGATTTTGAGGGAAACGAGAGGATTGTTGACAACCATATCAAAAAGCTGCGAAAAGCCTTGGGGGATTGCGGCGGGATGATACAAACGGTGAGAAAAGCCGGTTATCGAATGGCGGTGGTAAAATGAAAAAGAAAAGAAAAAAGAGATTTGTGCTCCCGATTGCCGGAGGCTTTCTGGCGTCGTATTTTGTGATTATGATACTGGCTACCTTTCTGGTAAAAGAAAAGTTTATGGAGGATTTTGCCCGGAATTACGAGACAAGACTTGGGCGGATGATACAGGATATAGGCGAATTTGAGCAGGGGCTCCAGAGGCTGGATGCATATTCCGGTGATCTGCGCACGACGCATTATCAGGCCTTGCTGGCGCAGGACCTGAATCTGGTCAGTACAAAGTATCAGCAGTTTTCAGGGGCAGTTTATGACAGCGGGGGAGAGCTGGTGGCAAAAAGTGAAAATAAGATAAGCCTGACCGGAGGATTTGCCCGTAATGTAGGACAATATGAACTGGAATATCCGCTGGAGGAATTTCTGACCCCGGAGGAGATACTTACCCTGGCAAAGTACGCGGCGGAGGCCGAAAACGGTGCAGGATCGCAGAAGCCGGGACCGTACCGCATCAGCGTGATGGTAACAGAGACGGAGAAGCTGCAGGATACCGTTCAGGGAGAATCAGCGGATCAGCGGGAGCTGCAGGATGCCGTTCAGGGAGAATCAGCGGATCAGCAGGAGCTTCAGAATACCAGTCAGAGAGAATCAGCGGATCAGCGGGAACTGCAGGATACCGTTCAGGACATATCTCAGGGTTGGGATTTGCAGCGTATCGTGGTTCAGAGGATCTCATGGGAGGCAGGAAACGGGGCCGGAGAGGAGGACCCGCTCACAGGCGCATATCATTCCTGGCAGGCGGAGGACGGGAAGGCTTACCAGCAGATGGACAGCGAGATCGTGTGGGAGTGGGAAAACCCGAATATAAAGGGCAGCTCCCGGGCCGAGAGTATTCCGCTCAGTGTCTGGCAGTCCTTTCCCTATCTTTCACAGGGCTATGATTGCTGGCAGGAATGGACAGAAAACGCCTATCTGCATGATTTTCCACAAAAAATGGAGGAAGGGAAATGGAAAGACGGCACGGTGCTGTCCATGATAGGCGACGGCTTTTCTCCCAGGTTCGGCAGTATATACAAGCTGAATTTTGAATTATCCTCCGATGTGGAAAGCAGTGCGCGTCCCCGTTTGACTGTAGGCGGAGAAGGCGACAGGAGTTTGTCGGTGGTGCTTCTTTGCGACTCCCACCCCTGGCAGGCAGCGGCTGATTATATGCGGTATGCATATCTGGGCAGCTTCCTGTTCCTGCTTATCTGTATCGCGGTTATCGTTCGGATGACCGAAAAAACGTACGAGAGGCGGGCGCTTTTGGAGGAGTCCCGGCGGGACTTTACAAACGCCATGGCTCATGAACTGAAGACTCCTCTGGGTATTATCCGTGGTATGGCCGAAAATCTGCAGGAGAATACGGCCCCGGAGAAAAAGGATTATTATATCAGGCATATTATCGGGCAGACGGAGGAGATGGACCGCCTGGTGGCGGAGATGATTTATGTCTCGAAGCTGGACTCAGAGCAGTTTACCCTGAAAAAGGAACCGATACGATGGCGGGAACTGACGGAACAGCAAATAGAAAAATTAGCGCCTGTGATCGAGGAGAAAAAGCTGTGCATCCGGTACGTGGAGAAGGGAGAAACTAAAGATCAGGGCTATGACCTGGAGGGAGACAGAAGCTGCCTGGAAAAGGCCGTCTGGAATCTGCTGTCGAACGCCGTGCACTGGTGTACTCCCGGGGGAACGGTTACGGTGACTCTGGAGAAAGGGCGGTGCAGCATTGAAAATGAAGGACCGCAGATCAGTGAGGAGGACCTGCCGCACATCTTCGAGATGTTTTATCACGGCAAGGACGGGAACCTGGGAATGGGGCTTTACCTGACGAAGCGGATCGCGGAAATGCACGGCATAAAGGCAGAGGTGGAAAATACGGACGCGGGAGTGAAAAGTGTAATTGGATAAAGAAATGCAGCCGGTAATTTGGACTGGCTGCTTTTTTATGTTTTTCAGATAATATTAGGCGCTTCCTCATATAAAACAATTGATTTTAGACAATTACAGTGATAATATGTTTCATAGAATTGTATATTCTGCACGGGCTTATTTCTATAATAATTATTGAACTATTATATCCAGATACCCAGGATGCAGAAGGATAACTTTTTGTAAGAAATACATTTAGAGGAGAGAGAAATGGGAGTTGTGAGAAGAAAGAAAAAAATCGGCAGTTTAGTAGGGATTATGTGTCTGCTTCTTTGCCTGCTGAGAATTCCGGCGGCGGCAGAAAGCGCAAAAACTGACGAAACTCCGGTAGATTTTGTGCTGGTGCTGGATTGCTCCGGCTCTATGAACAGTACGGATCCGAACAAGCTGACGACGAGCGCGGCAAAAATGTTCGTCGATATGCTTCCGGCTGAGAATGCCAGATTATCGGTGGTGGCATTCGGAAACGATTACAGCGAGAACGGCACGGCGTACGATCTGAGCCGGATCGCGGATCTGCAGGAAGAAATGCAGTCCAATCCGCTGGGGAGAAATCAGGTCAGAGTTGCCAGGGACCTGCAGGATATCACGGCCCAGGAAGAAAAAAATGCGGCAAAGGACTGTATTGACGCCGCAATGAGCGAAGACCTGGGCGGACAAAACAAGTATACCCCTCTGGGGTATGCACTGGAGGCCGCGTGCCAGGTGCTGGAGGACAACGGCACGGAGCCGGATTCTGCAGCGATCATTTTGATGAGTGACGGCCGTCTGAAGGGACAGTCAGAGAATGACAGCTATGAGGAGGGCCTGAAGTCACACAGCGTTGACCGGGCGGTGGATAAGACCAGGGCAAAGGGCTGGCCGATCTACTGCATGGAGCTGAATATGGATGAGCAGAACGGCAGCAGCGGCCAGTATGACTGCAAAAGGGCCGTCTATGAGATGCGTGAGCATATACCGGAGACGCCGGAGGAGCATGTGGAGCTGAGGAATGCAACGGATGCACAGACTGCTTTTGCCGACATTTTTTCCAAGTTCTTTGATGTGGAACCGGAAGCGGTGGAATCCATGGTGATCGAGAACGGCGAGTGCTCAAGAGAATTTGAGCTGGATGAGATGATTGCGGAGACCAATATTACCATGACAGGTACGGCGGAGGGACTGGAGCAGCTTCAGGATATTATGATCACGGACTGCAACGGCCAGACGACTACATATACTTCCAGCGTAGTACAGCAAAACAGGATTGTTACGTTTGAAAAGCAGTATATTACGATCAAGCTAATGACGCCCCAGGCTGGATTATGGAAGGTTACAGCGCATGGAACGGACGATGTGGAGATCGGCCTGTATGCGGTTTCCATACATGAGATGGATCTGCAGCTCACGGCGAATACGGCAGAGGAGGTTCTGGCAAAGGGAACGACACTGAATTTCACCGCTTCCTTTGTTTACCATGACAATCCTTACGTGTCGGCCACGATATACCAGCAGTATCCGGCGTCTCTGTGGGTGGAAGGCCCGGGCGGCGGCGTGGTTACGATGGCAGGCAGCGACCACGACTACAGCGCATCTTTTACCTTTGCACAGAGCGGCACTTATACGGTCAAGGCGTATGTGGACGATGCGAACCTGTTCCGAAACGGACGGAAGGAAAGCGGAGAGTACGTATTCAGCGTCGGCAACATTCCGACGGAAGCAACCTCGGAGACTATACCGCCGCAGACAACGAATGTCGGCGGTACCATTGAGCCCATCGACTGTTCAAAATATTTTACGAACGAAGACGGAGATCCGCTTACTTACTCCGTGAATTTTGACCAGGCTTCCGGAATCCAGGCGGCCATAGATGAAAACGGCGTGCTGACGCTGACGGCGGGGAATATAGCCGGAGAATTTGAGATCACGGTCGGAGCAAAGGATCCCATGATGGAGGCGCTGGCGGTGCAGACCTTCTTGCTGACGGCCGAGAATCAGCCAATGACATTGGCCGAGGGACTTGGCGATGGGAAAAAGGTCACAGTGGAGTTCGCGTACAATGCAGACTCTATCCCGGAATTCTTGCGTAAATTTGTCGGAGTTCCCTCCGAAGCAGAGCGGGACATTTTCTGGTCGGATTATTTTTCAGACCCGGATGGGACGCCCATCGATGTTCAGGTGACGGAGGAAGAGGGCAGCGACGCCATTGCAATGACTCTCAATGAGACCGGAATGCATGTCTCCGGCAGCAAAAAGGGAAGCGCGGTATACCGGGTAACGGCGGCGGACATCAGCGACAGCAGCATTTCCTTCACCCTGCTTTTCCAGGTAAAGTCTCTGGATGCCAAGGCGCTTTTATGGAAAAAGATCCGGATCCCTCTGTTCGCTGCAATTGGTGCGGTGATAGTTGTCATTATTATTCTGGCGGCCGTATTTGGAGGAAGGAAAATATACGGCATTTGGGACGTCAGCGGAAGCGGCTATTATGAGACAGACCGGAAACTGGGTTCGACGCGCTCCGGCAAAAAATCGAAATGTAAGCTGGATAATATTCTGGATGATCTGAATATTCCGAATGGTTTTGGCGCGGTGGAGCTGGCAGCCGGCAACAATATCAACCAGAGCGTGATTTTGAGAAACCTGAGTAAGCTGGATTATATCAAATACGACGGCAACAGCCTTACGGATACCTCAAAAATCAAAAAGCTGGTGATCAACAATGGACAGAGCGTGACTCTGGAAAAGGACGGCATATCCGTGACTCTGGAAAGACATTGATGCCGTAAAGGACGGCCGGACAGAAGCGGATCGCCAGACAGAAAAGAACCGTTTGTACAGAAAAGGGACGTCAGACAGGGACGGACCGGAAAATAAATACAAGAAGTGGAGGAAAGAAAAATGGCATTGGAAATAAAACCCAGGGCTGATATGGAAAAGCTGCTTGACGTCGGCAAGGTGGATGTGGGGAACGGAACGTTGTTCGGCGTTTCAGAGCTTCGGAAGCCGCGGAAGGAAGGACTGACTCTGATTATCAGCACCGGCGGCAGCGGAATGTCGTCCATCAAGGAGGCCATGCGCATCGCGGACCAGAAGCTGGAGCTGGACTATAAGAACTATGTAAAATTCATCGTGGTGGATTCCTCCAGAGGAGAGATTGCAGCGGTAAAGAAAAGCGGTGTGACTACGCTGAATATTTCTTCTCCCGGCGCGCAGGCAAGGATGGAGCACAGTGTGAGGCCGACCTTCTTTAAACGGTTTATGCCGAAGGATTACGACATATCATTGATCAATGACGACGGCGCTTCCCAGGACCGTACCACCGGGAAAATGAAGCTGTATGATACACAGGACGGAAGCACCAACGACACCCTGTTCCGGAAGCTGATTCAGGATCTGTTCAAGGGAGCGTGGGCCGGATACAAGAACCTTCCGGTGGATATCATGATCCTTTCCGGACTCAGCGGCGGAAACGGCAGCGGCACCTTTGTGGATCTGGCCGTTCAGGCCAAGGCGGCATGCCCGGACGCATCCAAGGTCAGGGTATACGGATATCTGATGCTTCCCGATACGGCGGAGCGCTTTGCAGATTCAGACAGCGCGAAGAGAAGCCTTTACCGCAACGCCTTTGCAGCTCTGAAGGAGCTGGAGAGCTATATGAGCATCAGCTTTAACGGAAAGCGCAAAGAGGTGATTCCTTCGACTCTGAAGGCGAATGAGGTCACGTTAAGCGCGATCAATCTTCCGTATGATTATCCGGTGCTGATTTCCGGGGACTATGACGACGCCGTTTCCATGATCGCAGAGACCATTGTGAATCTGGTGGCTGACAGCAACGGCGCTTTTGACCAGCGCGCCTTTTACAGCAATATACTGACTTACCGTGATATCGCCCTTTCCGCAGCGGAGATGAGCGACAGCGGCATCCTGAAGCAGAATGCGTGCCCGGAGGATTCCCATATGTACTGCGGCATCGGGTACGCGCACGCATCCATTCCGGAAAAGATCGTGATTCCGAATATTGTAAGCAAGGTATGCGATAAGCTGTACGTACCGGAGCAGACCGCCGGCATCGGCGACGCGTCTACGGAGACCGCGTTCTGCTCCAAGACGAAGCATATCGGCAAGATTGATTTCGAAAAGCAGATCCGTATTTTGTTCGGCTTGGATACAAAGGCACAGCTGACGCCGAATTCCCTTTGGAAAAAGGTGGAGGACCTGCTTGAATCCTGCTGTATTCTTGGGGAGAACGACTGGGATGTTACGCTGAAGGATATTCAGAACGGAGAGGTAGGGGAATATCTGAGGGGCTTTAATGTAGAAAATACAAAGGTGGAGTCCATTGACCGGATGCTGGCGGAGCTGAAGAAGCTTTATGAAGCGTTCTGCACGGGTGCAGAATCTGTTATGAAGGTGTACGGTCCCCGGGGACTTCAGCATCTCTATGAGGGTGAGGGAGATGCTGATGCCACCGGCAAGAAAGAGGATTTTTCTGCTATTTCCATTAAGAGCATGATGCAGTCCGTGGTGGACGGACTCAATAAGGTCGCTGGTACGCCGGGCAAGTATCCGGAGACCGGAGAAAAGGTAGGAATGTGGCAGCATATCAAGGGTGCTGTGGGCCTGAATAACAAGCTGGACGAATGGAAGGGCGAGGCGAAGAAAGCCGCTCAGCAGGATGTGTGCAGCAAGGTGGCGGCGGCTATGGGCGGCGTCAGCGGCGGCTGGAAGACCGAGTTCTCCGATAAGGTAGTCAATTTTGAAAAATGCAGCGAACGGTTCGCAGACGTCCTCGAGACATTGACCGATTATTATTCCGGAGTCGGAAAGAGTCTGGATTCCGATGACTTCCAGGAGTTTTCCAAGTCTACGGGAGAAAGAAACGGCGTGAACCTCTGCTCCGACGCCTCAATGTACAAGTGGGTCAAGGACCGCGTTGAGACTAAGGTGAACGGTATCAAAATCGCGAATGTGAAGGAAGCCCTGATCGAAGACTTCATGGCACACTCCGATATCTGGATCAGCGACGATCCCGGCAAGGCAAGAAGGCAGTACGACCTGATCATGAGCCAGTGCTGCGCCATCGGTAAATATGCATCTGCGAACAACGGACTGAACCTGACCATTACGGATTATTTTGAGGAGCTTTTGAAGGATGTGCCGGAGGAATCCCAGGCGGTTGCAGTGAACAATGTGGTCGGCAGCATCATGGGCAGGCTGCTTCAGAGCAGTGCGCCGTCACTGGAGATGGCCCCGAGAAGCTACTGCCATATCAACCAGATCATTCTTGTTCCCCGGAGCCTGATCGTAGGGAAGTACGGGCCTCTGATTGAAGAAGCGTTCAAATCTTACCTTGGCCAGGAAGGAAGGGTGGCGATATCCTCCGTCGTAGAATCCATTGTATGCTACCAGGCGTCCGTGGCGAATCCGCTGAGCGGTCTGAAGGATCTGTCGTTGTGGGAGTCCGGCTATGAGGATGCGGCGACTACGACCATGCACCTGTGCAACGGCGAGCATGTGACACAGTACAATGAGCTGACCAAGAAGCAGACCGACGTGGAGATGAATGTTGTCAGCACAGAACCGATCTCGGCGGAGGATGATATGCTGGGCGGCACAGGCCTTAGCTGGCGCAATTATCCGTCCATTAATGTACTGAGGTACCAGGGAAATTTCCATTCAGATGAAAATACATCCGAAAGCAAGTACCGCAGGGATATTTTCAACAGAAAGATCGATTATGCATTGAAGGAAGGCATCATCGAATGTGAAAGAGACGGAAATATCTATAAATATTATGTAAACCTTATTCCGCAGGATTGGGGCAATCTCAGCGTCCGCGGTTATAGACAGAAGGAGGCAGGGCGGTTCAAGCGCGGAAAAGCGCTGTTTGAATACCTGAGTAACCAGAATCCGCATTCGGAGCAGCAGTGGAGGTACCAGGCCGTTCTTACGGGTTCTCCGTTCTTTGGCGAGGCAGGCTTCGATTTCTCTGAAATTATTCGTCTGGAGCACTGGACGCAGGAACGGATCAACAGGACGCACGACAGCTATATGAGACGTATCCTGAGAAAGAATACATATCTGTATCAGCAGCTGGAATATACGCTGTACCGTTATTATGAGGTGCGCCGGGCTCTGGAGGAGATCGAGTCCGTATACGCTGCAACGTACCAGGCGCAGACCTTTGCAGAGCTGTTTGCGTACGGCGTGGTGAATGCGGATGAGGATGAATACGAATGGACCGTGAGGATCAATACCCGGGGCGGGAATATTGAGATCATGACCTTTGGCCGCAAGACCACGGCCAAGATGGGAGGTTTTGAAAAAGGGCTGCTGGGCGACGGGCTGAAGCTTGCGATTGTTTACAACCGATTCAGAGAGCTTTTGGACCGGCAGGAAATAAAAATGGATGAGCTTACTGAGCTGAAGAACGATCTGATTGACACAATGACAGACAAGGAGCTGGACCAGATGATCGATGCAAGGGTCGGAATACTGCAGAAATCACTGGAGAGCTATACCTCTTTGTATGGAAGGGCAAAGGATCCCATCGATGCAATGCTGGAGGCATACAAGCTGGACGATGACATGATCGACCCGGCGGAGCAGGTGCAGAAGTTCTATGAGGCAGTGCAGGAAGCAATCAATACAATCTAGCGAAATGAGGGGGATATGGCAGAGCCTGCCGTATCCCCTATACAGTAAAAGCCGGAAAGGATTACGGAGAAAATGCCAACATTACTGAATAATTTGGATACGCAGCCGGACGCGCTGGTGGTTTTTATTGACAATCAGATAAGACGGCAGGAAAATACGGCGTCTGAGTGGATGGAAAAGCTCTTCGACAGCCAGCAGTATCTCTACCTGAGAGAGAACGATATGACGGGAGAAGAGCTGTTCAAAAGGATCAGAGAAGAGATCTATGAGTGCAATGTGATCCTGCCGGACAGTCAGCGGATGGTTTTTTGCTATTATCTGGAATTAAGGGACCTTACGCAGGAGTGGGTGGACTGTTTTTTTGAGCGGGCCAGGGAGCTGCAGCGGCTTCTCTCCATCGACAACATGTTTACACATCATCATATGATTTGTCTCAGCTATGAAAATGTAAATCCCCTGGCAGAAGAAAAAAGCAGGATCATCGGTCTGCTGCAGCAGTTGGCTCAGTCCGGGCCCAGCATATCCCATGTGATATACATGCTGCATGTGACCGGATTTGAGACGCTGGACAGCCAGGAGCATGGGATGGTGCAGCTTCTGCATCTGGTGAGCCGAAGAGATTATTTCCGGGTCGCGAAGCCCATGGGAAATAAAACGTATCTGAAAATGCTCTGCTATGCGGATTATTATGAGGATCGGGCGGCCGCCTGCCAGCAAAGAATAAAAGAGCTGTCCGGGTGGCTGACGCAGGAGAACGACCCGGAGCTGTCAAGGCTCCTGGGGACGGTAAAGCTGTCACTGAATGCGCCGGTACAGGAGCTGAGGAAAGCAATCAGCGCCTTTCGCCGCAGGATTCCCCTGTATCCGATCAGTGTGACGGATTTTCAGGGCAATCCGATCACCGGTTATCGGTCGCGGATCTCCGATAACAATCCGATTATTCAGCAGAGAAAAGAGGAATATATAAGCGATATAAAGAAAGCTCTGGCGGAGCGAGCAGATCTGAGCAATGCACGGAATATTCTCGAGGAGGAGTTCCATTACCCGGATTTCTGCCATTTGGAGAGTCTGATGGAGCAGGGGCTGCTGGAACAAAATGTTTTGGGAGGCATTGATAATAGGGACAATAACCCCGATATAGATTCTCTGGCCCGGGCAGTCTGCGGCCGCGTCAGATGCATGGCGGGATCCTTGATAGCGGTTCTGGAGGAAAAGAAAGAGGCCGTGGAAAAGGAACGCCGCAGCAATCAGCGGGAGCTGAAGCTGGCCGGAAAGTACCGTGATCTGTCAAATTGCTTTTCAAGGATCGAGGGGGACACCGGGTTTTCTCCTATTGCCGGTTATTTTCCGGAAAATGTAGAGCGGGTGGTCCTGATCAGCGGAAAATGCTTTAATGACTGGCTGCACCAGCAGTATGAGATCGCCGGAGTCACGCAGGCATATCGGTATCCGGAGATCGAGCCGTATGAGATTGTTGTGCTGAAGGAAGGCGACCTTTTGAATCTGGCGGAGGAAGACGCAAAAGAAAAGCTGGAAAGAATATTAAATTGAGGTACGGTGACATGTTAAAAGACAGGATTGTGAGAACGGCCGCGGGCTTCCAGGTGCTTCGGGAAAAGAACGGGGAGGACAGGCAGCTCTATTACGGAGAGTTTTCGTTAAAGGACCGGAGGGATGCAGACATTCCGCTCCGGGAGATCCGGTACTGGGATCCGGCTGATGCCTATGAAACTCTGATAAAAAAGCCGAAATGCTATATTCTGGTGGTGGAAAAGGAAAACGGTGAGATCGTGGGAAGTCATCGTTTCTTCTTTTCGGTATCCCGGGGGAAGCCGACTCTGCGCATTTCCATCAAGCCAAAACGTAAATACGGGAAAAACGCTCACATGATCACGATCGAGTGGGTTGAATGCAATGCGGAATCGATCAACAGCCAGTACATATACCTGACGGATCAGGACGGAGAAAAATACTATTTTCTGAAGGAGCTGATACAGCCCCTGGAGCCGGACGGCAAGAGGCTGATGGATCAGTACGTGTTTACGGTCCCGGAGGGCCATAAGCCGGAGGAATACTATGTGGAAGTGGATCCGCTGGTCCGGGAAAAATACAGTATTGAAGATTAGTGTGCGGGATATGACCTTTGACATTCTGTACACGGCAACAGGTGGGAGAAAAAATGATATACGATTATTATTGTGTAGATTGCGGAAGAAAATTTGGCGGGGAAGAGATCAATTTTGATCTGGCAGAGTTTCTCGGGCTGAGCGGCATCGGCAACAACAGTGTGGCCGAGAAACGGAACAAGCAGGCTGATGCGGAGCGTTCCGGGACATCCAAGGCCGATAGTAACAGTGTGGTGGAGAGCAGGACGACACAGATCAGTGCGGAACGTCTGGCGGAGCTGGCGCAGTATTCCGGCGAAAAGCTGGTCCACGGGAAGCCCTGCAGGATAGAAATTACGTTAAAAGAGCTTTTAGAGATCATGGGTGAAAATGCAGGCGGACAGAGAATGCGCAACCTGATGGAGAGCTATAAATTCGATGAGCTTGACCGTGCGATTGACAGAGTATTTTCTACGAATGAAAATATCCGGGTCGCGGATCAGATGGTTCAGGCATATAAGACAGTGATGTACAATAAATTTTCCTATATGCTGCATGAGGAGGATGAGCCGAAAGACGAGGATAAGGCAAGGGAGGAACGGAATCTTACGGAAAATTACCATGCCTATTTCTGGGTGGAGCCGGAGTTTTTTGACGACGGCAGATCCGACAAGCTATATACCGTAAAATATTCGGAGGAGGAAAGGCCGGTCAATATGAGAACGCTTCAGGCTCCCACGAAAATCCGGGGCTACTGCCCGGTATGCGGAAAGGCAGTCCTTCACGGGGCCGGACGCTACCGCCATACGCTGGTGGGGCTGTTGGGGGCGCAGAGCGCCGGAAAGACCAGCGCGATCGTGGGACTGCTTTCTGAGATGCGGCAGTCCTTCCGGAGATTGGGGGTAAAGTATCCGGGCAACGCTCTCTGTGACAGCAGATATGCAGATCGTGAAGCAAATATGAGGCTCTACGAAAACGGCTGGGCGGTGCGCAAGACGAACGTTCAGACCAGCGCCGGAAGTTTTAATGCTTCTCTGCTGCTGGAGCCGGCCTCCGGCGGTCTTCCCCAGATTGTCACCTTTATCGACATTGCCGGGGAGCAGTGCTACAATCTGGAGACCCAGGAAATGAACCGCACGGCTCTGGAGGTGTACCCTCTGATCAACAGCTGCCATGTTTATCTGCTTTGCACGGTCATCGACGAGAAGGGCTACGGAAATGCGGAGGGTGAAGTGCAGTTCATTCCGCCGGATGCAGTGCTCCAGATCGCAAAGGGAATCTACCAGAATCTGAGGGAGCCGAAGAACGTGCCTCCGCTCTGCATCGTGACGACCAAGGCCGATATGGCGGCGAAGGCAGTGGCCGGCAGCTCATCGGACAATCCATTTATGGCGCTGAAGCCGGACCGGAGCTATCTGTACCGGGGACAGCTTGATCTGATGAAGCAGGTCTATGAGACGAAAAATGACCCGGATATCAGGGGGCCTCTGAAGTGGTGCTGTGATACGTATGACGAGCTGAAAAACACCACGTATATCTCCATGATCTCCTGCTCGGCGCTGGGGCGCATGGGAAAGAAATACGAGGGGGATATCGACAATATTGAGCCGTATATGAATGAAAACGGCGAGAAAGAACCCTTTGTAAAACAGAGAATGGATATTCTTTGGAAATGGGTACTGCAGGTCATCGGCCTGACGGTCCTGGACGGAAGCAATTATAGGGTGCCGTATATTCCGGCGTACGGGGAAAGCTACAGCAGCGGAAGAAGCGGGGAAGAGAATTCCCGTGCGCGGCACAGAAAGCTGTACCGGTCATCGGAGGCTCTGAGCAGGATCGATGCGGTGAAAAAACTGTTTTTGAATCAGTCCGTTCTGGATAAAAGGATCAGTGACGCCTGGAACGACGATCTGACCCTGATCGAGAAGCTCCGGGGCATCACCCGGGAACGCAAGGTTCAAAATTTGCTTGATGAGCTGGATTGAGCATCCGGCATTGAAGGGAGAGAATATGAAAAATCAGTATAGCTTTTTGACGAGGGCGGACGGAAAGCAGAACCAGCAGACGTTTGATGACCCGAATTTGAGGATATTCCTGAATGAGCAGCATGTGACGAATGAGCACAGGCTGAAAAATGATCTTATGGGCTTCTTTCTGTCTTCATGGTCCTTCTGCCGATCCTATCTTTTTATGAATTTCCGCTTCAGAAAGCAGGAATACACCACATATATGGGAAAGGATATCGGTGAGTTCATCCCGGTGTACGGAGTAAAGGGCGCCGTCGGTGGTTTGGCCCGGGATACAAAGTATGTCTCCCTTACCATGAGCGGAGAAGAGGATATACTGGGCGCCGGTTTTAATGAGTATATTTTTGGAATGCAGTATATCAGTGAGGCAGAGGCCCGGGATGAAACGGATCCGGCTGTTTTGCTGCGGCGAAAAGAAAAAAAGGTGGATTACACGATAGCTCCGGACCGCAGGCGGCTGGTGAGCAGGATACTGGAAAAGCTGTGGGAGGCCCAGGAGCAGGATCCTGCCACTCGGTTCATCATCCTTCTGGAGGATGCGGAGAACCGTTCCATGGAGCTTCTGCGGGAATTGTATCTGCTGATACCGCAGAAGCTGCGGCTTCAGCTTGGATTTGAAACGAATATCATTAAGGCTGATCTGGATGTAGTAAATCAGCACGGGCTGCCGATCCATATACTGACAATGGAACGGTCTGAGTACAGTGATATGAGCCGTCTTTACGGTTTTCCGATAGCGGTATTTGACGTGGAGCAGCAGGATCAGTATGCATATGATCCAGTAAGGCTGCGCACTCTGGAGCAGATGGCGGAGCACATGCAAAGGCCGATGACCTTCTGCCTGGGATACGCAGAAAAAAAGGTCATGGAGCAAAAAGAAATCCGGGGCTCTGATTTCTGTTTTTACCAGGAGATCCTGAATATGTTGGGCACGCCGGAGCTTTACTGGTGGGAGAAAAAGACTTACTCCGGAATCGCTCAGCTGTACCGGGATTACTGCGAACAGGCAGAGCTGATGGCAGAACCGGTGCTGGAAAAGGAAGCGATCGGGTCATTTTATATGAATATAGTTCCGCAAAGTGGCCTTGCCTCTGAGATCGCAATGCTGGTGAAGAATCAGGACGCTCCAAACAGAACGAAGTATCTGGACTTTCTGGAGCAGTGTCTGTATTACGGCAGGGAAATAGGCGCAGCGGAAGAGCTGATCACACTGCTGAAGGAGGAAAAAGAGACGGCTCTTGCTCAAGAGGAAGAGCGCGCCAGAAAAAAGGAACAGCAGATGCTGGAGGAGCAGCAGAAACGAGAACAGCAGGCGCAGGAGGAGCATCAGAAACAAAAACAGCAGGCGCTGCAGGAGCAGCAGGAAAAGCTGCAGCGGCGCTTTGAGGATGAAAAGCAGCAATGCGTTCTTGCACTTGAAAAGGAGCACACGGAAAAACAGCGGACGCTGGAGGAGGAGCGGGATTCCTGGAAGAAAGATTGTGACAAGCTCGAGGCTCTCAAAGCGGCTCTTGAACAGGAGAACCTGGAGCTGGAAGAGCAGCTCAGAAGGTATGAGGAAGAGGATGCTTTTCTTCAGATAAGATCTCTGGAGGATGAGCTGGCCGCGCAGAAAAATAAATTAGAAGAGGCGAAGAAAGAGACGGGCAATGTTTCGAAGAGCCGGACTATTTTTCTCGCGACCACTGTTGTCCTGGCGATCATCGCAGCGGTGGGGATCGCGGCGGCTGTCATGTTTATGAAGTCAGCAAACACAGCAATACAGGACCGCACCTCCTATGAGTCGGAGCTGAAGGCTGCACAGGAGAAGAACGCAGAGCTGGATGAGAATGTGAAGGCGCTGGAAAGCGAACGGGATGAGGCCGTGAAGGCGCTGGAAGAGGCAAAGGAACCGGACACGACAGGCCAGACAGGAACGACAGACGGGACGGGAACATCAGGCC
>JAUNGD010000094.1 GCA_030524705.1 Lachnospiraceae bacterium
GCATCCCGTCGATTATTTTCGAATATTTCACGGCCGCCGCATCGGTCCCCGTGGAGACAGCCCCATCCCATTTTATTTCATCCCTTCCTTTTCGCCTGTCAGATCAATGCCATTTCATGTCTTTTCCTGCCTTGGGCGGCCAAGGGATACAGCGGTTCACTTGGCGGCAGTAGTCCGCGTATTTCTCGCCGTGCAGCGCCGCCAGCCACTTCTCCTCGGTGCATTTCATCAGAACAGTCAGATACAGCCAAAACACCACCGGCAAAATCAGCAGCCACAGGTTATTTGCCAGCAGCAGCGCCCCGGTGCAGGCCAACAGGAACGCCGAATAAATGGGATTTCGTACCCAGGCATATATGCCTGTGGTGGCCAGAGTATTGCCCGTAATATGCTCTTCCACTTTGGCGCGGAATACCGCGCTGTACCACATCCAGGTGCCCAGAAGAATCAGTATAATCCCCACAATCGCCAGCGGTATGCGGAAAATTCCATACCGGGCAGCCGGCACAATCCCGGCACGGGTCAGTCTGATTCCCAACACCGTCAGCAAAATGATGACCGCGCCATAGACCGGCCCCACGCCACACATAGGCAGATGGTCTTGTTTTTTCATCTTTTTACCCTTTCCGGCAGCAAAAGCAGGCCATGGCTTCCACGGTCTGTACCTTTGTCTGCCGATACATTCCCGACAACCGCTTCCGCAGGCTGGCCGCCGTCTCATAGGGTGGTGTAAAAAAGCCCTTGGGGGTATAGAGCTTATTGACAAACCAATCCGTGCGTTTATTTTCGCCCGCTATGTAGAAGCAGCCGCAGAATATGCCACCGGGCTTTAGAACCCGGTAAGTCTCGGCATAGGCGGCTTCCTTATCGGGAAAGGCGTGGAAGCCGTTCAGCGAGAGAACCATATCGAACGAACCGCTTTCAAAGGGAAGCTTTCCCACGTCACCCCGTACGAATTGTACATTGCCGGGCGCTCGGCGCCTGGCCTGGGCCATCATATCCGGAGAGTAATCCAGACAGGTAATATCCGCCTTCGGCAAAGTCCGGTATACCGGCATGGTCAGAACGCCGGTGCCCACCGGCACCTCCAACAGCTTTCCGGAAAAATCCTCCGGGATAGCGGACAGCGCCAGCTCCAGATAGCGGTCATTTTTCTCCTTATTCATGCACCACACCAGAGCGCACACCGCCTTTCCGGGAAGGGTGGAACAGGTGATCATGCCATCGTAAAAGGTGGCCTCCTTGCCCAGATTACGGTAGGCGTTTTTTATCTCATTATGTCTGTTCATTGGCAATACCTCCTCAATCATTCTTTATCTGCAACCATTAGAAAAACAACAGCAGGATTCTCAATTGGCCAAGAAAGACTACCGCCTCTATCAAAATCATCAACCAGTTCATTAGAATCCTCCATTCCCTCAGCGGATCAGTGTGCCGATCCCGGCGCAGATGAAGCCCACCAAGGGGCAGACGATCAGCGGCCCCGCCGGTCAGGTACGCGCTTCGGATAGTTGCCGATATCTATGCGTGCGTTACAGCGCGCTGACACGGTCAAAAAGTCCCTTTTTCTTGTATGACACCCTCACCAGGGCCGCACCGCTTCCGCTGTGGCCCTGTCCACATCAATCCGGGCGGCCTTGCATTCCCTCGGGTATTTTCTGCCGGAAACAAACGCTTTGGACAGCAAGTCACAGCCCACCGGAAGGATGCGCTTCATCATTCCCTGGGGAAAAATGAGATGGGTTCCTTTTTCGTAAATATGCGGCTCAAACCGGAAGGAAAAACCCTTCTCTTTCAGCCGCTGCTCCATTCTCCGGATATACTTTGCCGTAAACCACAAAGTATCGTCTTCAGCGCCAAAAGCCACGATATCCCCCCGGATGTTCTCCACCGGGATAAAGACCTCCTCTGGCAGGGGTTCCCGCTCCACATGGGCAAACAGGGTAAGACCATGAAGCTCTCCATGCTCCTTTTTTGCCCTGCCATATGTGGCGTTGTAATAGTCCTCAGCGGACATATCATAGGGGGCATAGGGCACCGGCTCTCCCCGCCAGGTAACCGTGGATTCCCCCGGCGCGGGCCACTCCGGAATATGCCCGTCCTTCTTCCCTTTGAAAAAACCCTGCATGACAAAATCACAGGGCGTATACGCCAGCACCAGAGAGATGGCCGGGATATAGGCGGCGGCCGTCAGGCTCAGCATCCCCGTAGTGGAACCGCCCGCCATGCCGATTTTCGTGTTTCCCCGCTGTCTCAGCCACTTTGCTGCCGCCTCCACGCACTCCAGCGGAAAGCTGTGGCAGCCCGTATGGCAGGGCTGCGTGGGGTCTATGACCAGCACGCTGCAGCCCAGGGATAAAAGATACTTCGCCGCGCCTTTCGCCATCATGTCATGGTCGCTGTCGCCCAACATCACGATGACGGCCTTTTCAGCCGGCCCTTTCACGGGAAAGTACACCCAGGTATAGCCGTTTTCGCAGATCCGTTCCATGTTCATCTCAACTCTTCCTCTCCATCGTTATTGGTTTTCCCAGTCCGGCGTCCGTAGTGCCCTGCCAGTACCTTTTTCATTGATCCTCTAAACAGGGCAAAATAAAAGCCATTATATTTCATTCGAATCTCCTCCTTCGTTCAGAAATACCAGCATCCGTTCAGCCAGCTCCGCTGGATGAAGCAGGGCGTACTCGGCATGATCCAAGCCGGGGATTTCCACAAATGCCGTCTCCGGGAAATTCTTTTTTACATAGCCGATGTCCCACGCCCGGGCTTTCTTCTCCAGACTGCCGTACCAATATTGCATCTCCGCCGGCACGGCGGGGATGGGCTTTGGCATGGCATAGTTGTTGCAAGAGTCAAACACCCGCCATATGGTTCTGGCGGACATATGCCTCATGACCTGCTGCATATAGTCCAGCCCCTCCGCGCCGTATTTCTCTGGCGGATAAGCCAGCTCCAGCAGCTTCCGGCTGTGCTTGCCCAACTCCACCATGAGAAAATCCCGCACAGCGATGAACCGGGTAAGGAGCCAAGGCAGCTGATAGGGCGTAATGCCCGCGTCAATAACCGCCTTGTCAAATGTGATCTTGTTGTTTGCTAGCAGGCGCAGCGCCACGCTGCCGCCCATGGAAAGACCGTACAGCCCGTGGACATGGGTCTGTCCCCGTTCCAGCAGCCACCGTTCCAGCTCCGCCGCGATCTCCTCCACGCTGGTATAATCCTCGTCCGTGTTCCGGTCGTGGCCCGGCATGGCAGGCACAATGACATGGTATTGCGCCGAAAGCCTCTGGATGCTCTCTTCATAAAAATCCCATGCAGTGCAGGAGGCGTGGAGAAACAGAACATATGCTCCGTTTTCCTGTCCAAATTCGTAGATGTTCATGCTCTCAGCTCCTTTCCGCGCTTAGTCCTGAGAAAGAAGCGCAACAATCTCCTCATAGGCCCGTTTTCCCTCAGGGAACCAGGGCAGCATGGAATAACAGTGGCACATGCCCGGCTCGATGTGCATAGTGTACTTTGCTCCAGCCTTTTCATAGGCAGAAGCAAAGGGCTTTGCGCAGGCGGCAAGCACCTCATCCCCGCCGTAATAGAAGTGGGTCATAGGCGCGCCGGTGAAGTCTCCCCGGGTGATGTGAATCAGTTTCTGAGGAACGTTTGGATCTCCGTGTGCCATAAGGGCTCCGGCGGTCTTCATATAAGCGGCGTCCACCAGCACGTCCCGGCTGTTCAGAGCCTCCATATCCGCAAACTCCGTCTCGTCCGCCGGGCAGGTGCCGGGGGACGAAAGCACCATCCGCCCCGGCATGGGCAGTTCATTGCCTTGCAGGTTTATGTAAGTAACAAGATCCAGCGCCAGCCCCGCGCCGGAGGAAAAGCCCAAAATCGCGATGTGAGCCGCCTCATATTCTAAAAGCATCTGCCGGTAGGTCTCATAGACCATTTGGGTGGCTTCCAGCATACTGTGGCCGGTACACAGGGGGTAGTACGGAAGCCACACGTCCCGCCCGCTGCGCCGTCCGATGTCCCGGGCTATTTTCACATCTCCATTGTCCGGGCCCAGGAGCATCCCGCCGCCAAACAGGAACAACAGCGCCCGATCAGACTTCTTTGGCTGCGTCTCCATAGTCAGGCAGTGGCAATCCAGAATCATTCGGTCCGCGTACCGGGCCTTTGTGTCTTTTGGCATATGGAACTGCCGCTTTCGGTTCATCTGCTCCGCCTTTTTCAGCAGCTCGTCCTGCGGCAGCTGAAAAAGCTTTTTCATGCCGGTCAGCCTGACGAGCCTTTTTGCAATTTGATAGCGAATGCTCATTTTCTCTTCCTCTCTTTCCTTATACCCTCTTATATTCCCGAAACAGTAAGCCGCCAAACAGAAAACACAGCGCCCCGCCAAAAGCCAGGACCCCCGGATATCCTGCTCCTGTCAGCCCCTTTGCCAAAGCAATCGCCAGCGCTGCCAGGGAAACGACCATCCCCGCAAACCCACCGAAGGCCAGCGCCCCAAAACCACGGTACAGGCGTTTTTTCGGCAGTATCCGGTCCAGCTTTTGAATCCGTTCGCTGATCAGCTCCCCAATCCCCACAAGCATTACCGCACCACAGAGCAGATCAAGCAGCAATAAACCGAAAATCCATTGATGTTCCATGATCTCCGGCCTTTTAACAAAGCACAGGATCAACCCCACGAGAAAGGCGATCCAGCCCACATTTCCGGGAATGTCATAAGCGATCCATTTGGCGTCGCTGATTTTAGATTCGTACATCTATTTTACCTCCGTATTCTGATCTCCCACACAGTCTGTTCTGCAGGGCGATCCACAATAAGTAAATGTCCATCGTATTTTCTTCTTCGCAACAGCCCTCACGTCCCCATTCCGCAGCAGCGGCACACCTCGGCTGCCCACTGCTCCGGAGCTCTCACCAACAATTCCTCATGCTGCATATCGTGACGGCGGATATCCGGAGCCTTAAAATGCCGGTGATAGCGCGTTTCATATTTTTCTCCCATTTTCAAGGCATAAAAAATATGTACGGTCGTTCCCGGAACCTCTATCTTTTCGTCCAAAAGCGTTACCAGATCGGAATAAAACTGATTGCGGATACTACGCTTTTGAACAAAGGTCATAGCATCATTGCCCACGCCGAACATTTTCAGCATCGGTTCCATATAAGCCCGCTCCTCCGGACTTTTTTTATCCAGCCGTTTCTGCATCCACCGGGGCAGTCTTCCCTTCTGAAACATGCCGTAGAGCATCTCGGCAATCAGCCGCGCTTTCAGCCGGGCAGACAGACCGCTTTCCTGATCCAGATCCGAACTGCCCAGGATGCCGTGGTCAATATGAACCTTTCTCCGCTGAATGAGCAGGCCTACAAAGCTTCCGCCCATGGAGCATCCATATGCGGCGCAGATATGTCCGCCGAATTTTTCCTGTATATAGTCCTCAATTTTTGCCGTCTCCGTTATCATATCCGGAAAAACGGTCTTTTCTGTCTCGTCAAAGCCATCGTAGGATACGCACACGACGTAAAAATCCCGCTCCAGCAAGGAGATTACATGGTCAAAATTCCTCTTCCAATGGCAGCAGGTGCCGGGCAGAAGCAGAATAACGGGTTTCCCTTCATCACCAAAGCAATAAAACTTCATCTTGTCTCCCTCTCATTTTATCAGTTAGAATCCACTAACCCTTGATTTAGTCATATTGTAGCAAGGGGAATTCTCTGTGTCAAGCTACCTCGCACAGAGAATTCCCCTTAAATCATCTTTTCGTCTGGAACAGAGAACAGCTCTCTCAGTTTCGGGAGGGCATCTGTCACGACAGGTACATCGTCAGCCATTTCACCCTCGTCAAAATGCAGGACACGGGAACAGGTCCGGCACACAAATTCAAAATCATGGGTGACGATAAATATGACCTTTCCCATTTCAGACAGCCGACGGATCAGCCCCGCCACCTGCGCCATACTGTCAAAGTCAAGACCACTGGTAGGCTCGTCAAACACCAACAAATCTTTCCCGCAGATCATGCTGACAGCAACGGCCACCCGCTGTTTCTGTCCCCCGGAAAGCGTGTTGGGATGGCGTTCACGGTATGCCGCAAGCCCCAGCTCTCCAAGCGTAGCTTCTGCCAAAGCATGATCCGGATTGCGGATGCCGAAGGAGCACTCTGCCTCCACGCTTTCCGCAAACAGTTCATAGTTCACATCCTGCATCACCATGTAGGAGCGTTTCAGGCGGGCCCTGCGCTCCATCCGCCGCCCGTCCCATAAAAATTGTCCGTCACAGCTTTTATGAAGTCCACACAAAGCGCGCAAAAATGTCGTTTTCCCGGCTCCATTGCGGCCGATCACTCCAACCACTTCACCTTTCGCGGCAGAAAGACCGATGCCGTGCAGAATCCCGCTCTTTTTGTAATGCAGAGCAACATCACATAATTTCAGCACTTCCTTTCCGGCCACAGGCTGATTTGCCGGCGGAAGAATTTCCTGTAAATCCACGGCCCGAAGTCCCATACGCTCCCTCTCAGCCTGCGGCAGCCGGCGAAGCTCCTCCGGCGTGAAGATCTTTATAATCTCTCCTTGTTCCAGATAGACAATACGGTCCGCCAAATTCATCAGGTAATACAGCCGGTGCTCTGCAATCAGAATGGTCTTGCCCTGATTTTTTATCAGCCGCAGATGCTTCGCCAACTCCTGAATAGAAGTCATGTCCAGATTAGAAGAAGGTTCATCCAGCAGATAAATCTTCGGGTTCATCGCATAAACCGATGCAAATGCGATTTTCTGTTTTTCCCCTCCGGACAGTTCAAAGATATTGCGTTTTCGCAGCTTTTGAATGTTCAGGTCTTCCGTTGTCTGCTCTACACGCTCTGCCAGCTCCTTCGGAGGCCGGGCCTGGTTTTCGATTCCAAAAGCAATCTCACTGTCCGTATCTACGTTAAAAAACTGCGTCCGTGGGTTCTGAAAGACCGATCCGACCTTCGAGGCAATTCGGTACATAGGCAGACTGCTGATTTCCTGTCCGTCCACCAATATACGGCCCTGAAGCTCTCCTTGATAAAACTGCGGAATCAATCCGTTTACCAGCCTTGTAACAGTCGTTTTTCCGCACCCGCTGCGGCCACAGAACAAAACACATTCTCCGTCCGCAATTTTCAGATTGATTTCATGCAGACCGTCATGCTCCTGTCCCTGATACGAAAATGACACGTTCTCAAATTCAATCAACCTATCACACCTCCCCGCACACACAGCTCAAGCGCAAAAAAAGCAACAGCAAATCCCATCCCAATCCAATCCACAACCCCGCATTTTATCTGGATAAGACATGTGCGTGGATTCGGATTCTCGATCCCGCGGGTAACAGAAGCGATGGAAAGCTCGTCTGCCGCTTTTGAAGCCGCCATCATAAACGGCACATAAATACACTCGATCGTCATTCCCGGATTTTTGAGGAATCCGACCGGCGTCGGAGAAACGTCTCTCATACGCATAGCATCTTTGATAAAGTGCCAGTCCTCCTGAATGGTGGGAATATAACGCAGCATGACCGCCAGCGGTATCACCAGCTTTTCAGGCGCATGAATCCGGTTCATAGCTGATAAAAATTCACTGACTTTCGTTGTTGCCAGAACAATTCCGGCCAGCATACCGCAGGCATAAACCTTGTGAAACAAACCGAGGAACGCCACAAACATTGTCCTTAACGTCCCAGTCATTTCCGCCATGATCCACACGGTCAAAGCGCAAATGACTGCATAAAAGCACACCGATTTCACAGCGTATTTCCACCTTCCAGACAAGACTCCCAACAATGCGATCAGCAGCACAAGAACGAACTGATACGTAAGGGAAGGGGCAAACATGGATGCCAATACGCACATCAAAATAAGAAAGAGTTTGGTCCGCGGATCGAGCCAGAACCCTTTCTTACGGTTTTCATCCATCATGCTGTAATACGCGTCAGAGGACATTCGCAATCCGCTCTGCTCCTTGCTCATGAACGCGCCTCCGTTACTCCGGCACGCTCAAATTGCTTTTTCAACATCCGGGTACCTACTAAGGCGCTGATTGTTGCCGTCACAAGCACAGCCGCAAACATTGCAATCAGAATCCCGGTATTTGCCGTTGCCTGCATGGTGTCAATGTAGCCCTGTTCCGTTCCGTTTCCTAACATGGTCTGCGCCCAACCGTCCGGGTCGGCAAAGAACACGAGATACGAACCGGTCCCGCCGAGGGAGAACAGGATGTAGGAGATGATATTGATCCTTTTGCTTTTGTAATGTCCTGCACCGGCGACAAAATCAGCCGCGATACCCATAATCATATATCCAAGTGCAAAAGCCCAGTGCATACCCGTCACAAACCAGACAATACCGATCAGAATCCCCATGATCGTCAGGCTCCAGCGCTTCTGCACTTTAGCGATCATCAATAAGTAAATCGGCCCGCAGAGCAGCGCACTGCCTGCCGGCATATAGAACGTAAGTACCGGGTTCGTTGCAAAGAAAACGCCGCCTGCCATCGTGAAAACAAACAGCAGTGCCGTAAAGATTCCTGTCGTTACCAAGTCCTTGACGGACAACCCTTTTCTCACAGTTACCTGATTTCTCATAACTTTTTCCTCCTTGCTTCAGGAGCGATTGACCTTCCACTCCAAATCTGTTATAGTGTGATTAGTTGCTGCTAACCACGTTCCTATCATACTCACACGGAGAACGTTATGCAATAATTTGAGGAAATGTTCGTCCTTTCGTTGCAAAGGTTCGTCCAATCGTTGCAAAGGAGGCGGTTATTTGGAGAACAGCATTGTTGCGGATTACTACGAGCTGCTTTTGACAGATAATCATTTTATTCCGGCAGGCGATAACAACGCCTTTAATTCTGCCGGACAATGCTGGAGGCTTTCTTCTGAGCTTGGAGAAGGCTTCTATTGGGTCTATGCGAAAAAAGACCTGTATGATATTAAAATTCACGACTTCTATTTCCACGATGATTTTTTTATGGAATTTAATCTCCCGGAGTGTTTGAGCATTACCCAATACGAATCTATCTCCGGTGAAGAATTAAATCCATACCGGCGTCTTTCTGCCGGATGTATCAAGACCTTTGTCGGAGGGGATAAGCCTTATAAAGCGTTGATTCACAAGAAGATTCCCGTTCGCTCTATCGGCATCGAGGTAATGCCCGCATATTATGAAGACTATTTGAAAAGGCAATATCCCAGCGACTATATCAGCCCTCTTGCAGCATTCAGGCAGGTGGATCAGACGACGGATTTTCCGGCTATGGAAAAGCTGCTCCATGAAGTAAAGCTCTACCGCGGGGATGGCATCGCTGCAGGACTATTTTACGAGGCCAAGGTTGCCGAAGCCGTTTCTCTTGTAGTCGAAGAACAGAAAAAGCTGCTTGCCCGCAAAGGGAAACAGCTGACCAATCAGGACATAGCGCAGCTGGAAAATGTGATCGCCTACCTGAACGACCATTATGCATTTGACGTTCCGCTGGAACGGCTTGCCAAAATCGCCTGCATGGGGACGACCAAGCTGAAAGCCTCCTTCAAGCAATTTCAGGGCTGCACGATCACAGAATATATTCAACAGCGCCGCATGAGCCAGGCCGAGCATTTGCTGATCGATACGGATTTCACAATGGGACAGATCGCGGAAATGATCGGTTATTCTACATCCAGCCGGTTTGCGGAGCTGTTCCGTAAAAGCACCGGGCTGCTGCCGATCGAGTATCGGAAAATGGCACATAAGCAATAACATAATAAGGGGCTGTGAAATAACTCCCCTACGAAGCAAAAAAGCTGTAAAATTCAACTTAAAATTTTACAGCTTTTATCTTTAAAATCTCTATCGTGTTCTGGTCCAGAATGAGTGCTATCCACTCTCCTAACGGAATGATGCGTTATATTTATGATTTCTCAGGTTATTGATTCAGGAAATCAATCAGTTCATTCGTGAGTTGTTCCGGATGATTCATGATATCTTCATGTCCGTATCCCTCAAAACATCGGACTGTCAAATTGCTTCCGACACATCAGGTTTCCGTGCAGGAGCATTACCGTTTTTCCTATCGAGTTACCAAACTTTTTTATTTCCATTGTTTCATAATCCTCATACATCCCCTCAGAATCTCACCGACAACTTCCACCTTCTGATGTTTCAGACACCTGTTTGAAATTTTATTATTCGACTCCTTTTAGCACTTCTACCATATACAGCTTCTTGATTCTTTTTGAGAACAGGAAACTGATCATAACGGATACCGCCAGTACCAAAATTGCCGACACCACATAGCACCAGGGCTGAATCGTAAGATTATAATCAAAATTATCTCCGTTGGTATTCATCATAGCGTTAAAAGTTGCTTTTCCTAAAGGAGCTCCTATGACAATTCCAATCAATGAAAGCCAGAAATTCTGTACGCTCAGAATACGGCGGATTCTCCCGGACTGCATACCAAGAACCTTCAGCGTGGCAAACTCCCTGATTCTTTCATGGAAGGAAAGGTTGCCCGAATTGTAAAGCACTACTACGATCAGGACCACTGAGAATATGATCATCATCCAGACCATTACATTGACCACTTCCATACTCTTCTCAAATGCAACCACCATTTCCTGATTACTGCTTACAGAGATCACATAATCTTTATCCGCATAATTCCGTAAATTTTCATCGCTGAAAAGATAAGCCGGTACAAAGTCCTCTCCGCTTTCTTCAAAGTCCTCTCTCAGGCAGGTGATTCCCTGTATTTCGGCGCTCTGATAGATGATTCCCACATTTGCCCTATGCCAGTCGTTTTCCGTATAAAGGTGCCAGTAAATCTCATCTCCAATTTCAACATCCATATCCTCTGCCAGCTTTCTGCTGACGCTGACTTCTCCCGGTTCCAGAGAAATGACATTCTGCTCCGTATCCAACAAATTATAAAAGCCCTTTCCCTCCAATACGGTGATGGTTTCCTTTTTCTTTTCTGTGGAAACTGCAGACTCTGTCTTTGCAACCTCTATAGCATCCACCATAACAAGCTCTCCGTCAACATCCTCTGAGAGAATATCCAATTCTGACAGCGCTGCGTCCTCTGACAGCTTCATCTGCCATTTTGCCGGCTGTACTGTTTCGTATGTCAGAGCAATCATCTCATCCACTAATGAACTGCATGCAACTCCATACACCATCAGCAGCATTCCCACCGCCGTTCCAAGCACACACATACCAGACCGCAGTTTCGCCCTGGAAATATCCCGCAGATTATACTGCATATGAAAACCCAGCTTACTCCAAAAAGGAAGTGTTTCAAAAAAGCAGTGTTTTCCGCTCTTAGGCGGTGCAGGCCTCAGCGCCTGTGCCGGTTTAATGCGAAGGATTTTTCTGCAGCTTATATGTGATATCTGGAACTCCGATTCCATAATGCTCCATCAATTCAAGCAGTCCATCCGGCACATGGATGTTATCAGTCAGACTTGCAGCCGTAAGTTTCTCCTGTTCAATCAAATGTATCACATAATCACG
>JAUNGD010000019.1:0-5666 GCA_030524705.1 Lachnospiraceae bacterium
TGATGTCAAGAAATTTTTTTCTACTTCCGAGCCGTGCTGCGCGCTCGCAAAGCTCCGCTTTCCTCGCTCGCGGGCTTTCGTCCTTTCATCCCTCTACTTCCGAGCCGTGCTGCGCGCTCGCAAAGCTCCGCTTTCCTCGCTCGCGGGCTTTCGCCCTATCATCCACCGCTGATGCACAGATGTCCGTGAGCAAGCTCCCGGCATCTGTACCTCATCGCTGTCTGGCACGGCTCAATGCTGTCCCGCAAATTGTGAATTGTATAGTTTTGCGTAAAATCCGTTTTGTTCCAGGAGGGTCTGGTGATTCCCCTGCTCGATGATGTTACCGTCCTTCATGACGAGAATGACGTCGGCATTGCGAATGGTGGAAAGGCGGTGCGCCACGATAAAGCTTGTTCTACCCTCCATCATGGTCTGAAATGCCTTCTGAATCCGTATCTCTGTTCGGATATCTATGGAGGAGGTGGCCTCATCCAGAATCAGCATCGGAGGCAGGCAAAGCATTACCCGGGCGATACAAAGAAGCTGCTTCTGTCCCTGGGAAAGGTTGCCGCCGTTCTCTCCGATCACTGTGTCGTAGCCCTGTGGCAGACGCTTAATGAAACTATGTGCATGAGCTTTTTTCGCCGCCTCTACGATCTCTTCCTCCGAAGCATCGGGACGCCCCATGGAGATGTTGTCCCGGATCGTACCGCTGCGAAGCCAGGTATCCTGCAGCACCATTCCATAAGAACTCCTCAAATCCTTTCGTTTGAGATCCTGAATATTTTTTCCTTCTATTTTTATTGCGCCGCTGTCTACATCGTAAAACCGCATCAGCAGATTGATCATGGTCGTCTTGCCGCAGCCGGTGGGCCCGACAATAGCGATACGCTGTCCTGCTTTGACGTTCAGGTTGAAATCCTGAATCAGCTTTTTCTCCGGTACATAAGAGAAGTTTACGTGCTCCAGCGAGATGTTGCCTACCTCTTCCGGCAGGATCTCCGCCAGCTCAGCGTCCGGTATCTGAGCCGGAGACTCAATCAGCTCAAATACCCTTCCGGCGCATGCCAGTGCATTCTGCAGCTCCGTCACCACACCGGAAATCTCGTTAAATGGCTTCGTATACTGATTTGCATAAGACAAAAATGCAGAAAGCTGTCCTACCGTCATGGCTCCGCGTACTACTGTCATGGCTCCGGTCAGGCCCACCCCGGTATACACAAGGCTGTTTACAAAACGTGTCGCAGGATTCGTGATGGAGGAAAAGAAAATCGCGCGCAGCGAATATTTCTGCAGTCTCTCATTGATCTCGTCAAATTTCTTCTGGACATTTTTTTCCTGTCCATACGCCTGCACGACCTTCTGATTGCCGATCATCTCATCCACCAGCGCGGTCTGCTCTCCCCGGGTCTCCGACTGCTTCCGAAACATTGTATAGGTCTTCTGGGCAATGAATTTCGCCACCAGCAGAGACACCGGCGTCAGAAGTACAACTACAAACGTGATACCTACATTCACCGACAGCATAAAAATTAAAGTTCCCAGAATGGTCACCACGCCCGTAAAAAGCTGTGTAAAGCCCATGAGAAGGCCGTCGGAAAACTGGTCGACGTCAGCGATCACACGGCTGACCAGCTCGCCGGAGGAATGTGTATCAAGATAATTCAGCGGAAGTATCTCAATCTTTTTGAATGCCTGCTCCCTCACTTCAGAGGAAACAGAATATACAATCCGGTTGTTGGCAACGTTCATGATCCACTGAGCGGCCGCTGTGATCAATATGGCCGCCAACATCCATTTCATAATCTGAAATATCTCCGCAAACTCCACCGCTCCCGGCCCGAGAATGTGGTCGATCACCTGCCCGGTCAGCACCGGTATATAAAGTGTCAGCGCCACCGAAACCACCGCCATCAAAAGAGACAGCAGCACAAGCCCCCAATGAGGCCGGATATACCGGAATACCTGATTTAAAACATTTTTCTGTCCGTTCTTTTTCATGACTGCACCTCCTCCTTTGGGAACTGAGAATAATACGTTTCCTGATATACGTCACAGCTTTTCAGCAATTCCTCATGCGTACCGATACCCACCATTTCACCGTCATCCAGTACGATGATCTTGTCCGCATGCTGAATAGAGGATGTCCGCTGTGACACGATAAACACGGTCATATCTCCGGGAAGATTGGCGATCGCCTCCCTCAGCTTTGCATCCGTGGCAAAATCCAGCGCCGAAGCACTGTCATCCAGGATCAGGATTTCCGGCTTTCGAACCAGCGCCCGGGCAATCGTAAGCCTCTGCTTCTGGCCGCCGGAGAAATTGCGGCCCTCCTGCTCTACCTCTGTATCCAGTCCACCCTTCGCCCCAAATACAACATCCTCCGCCTGAGCAATACGGAGCGCTTCTTTCAAGTCATCCTCCGTGGCATTCTCATTACCCCAGAGAAGGTTCTCCCGGATCGTGCCCTGAAACAGCACAGCCTTCTGCATTACAATTCCCACCAGTCCGCGAATCTTCTCCAGCGGATAATCCCGCACGTCGGTTCCGTTCACCTTCACGCAGCCCTCCCGCACGTCGTAGAACCTCGGGATCAGGCCGACCAGAGAGCTCTTTCCAGAACCTGTACCTCCGATAATTCCGACGGTCTCTCCGCGCTTTACGGAAAAACTGATGTTGGAGAGAGAGTCAGCGCCCGCACCCGCATAGCGGAACTGGACATTTTCAAAGGTGACGGCATCAAGGTCTTTCTCCAGGACGCCGCTTCCATCCTGCACAGCTGTTCCGCCCAGGACGCCGTTTTCCTTCCGCACAGCTTCCTCCTCCGAACTGCCTCCTTCATCCTGCACAGCTGCTCCGCCCAGAGCACCGTTTCCGTCCTGCATGCTGGACTGTGTCTCCATGACAAACTGAATCCGGTTACCGCAGGCGATGGCCTTCGTCACCGTAATAATCAGGTTCGCCAGCTTCACCAGCTCCACCAGGATCTGAGACATATAATTGACAAGGGCGACAACGCTTCCCTGCATCAGGATTCCTGCGTCCACGCGCCCCGCTCCGACGTACAGCAGCACCAGTAGAGCTCCGTTGATCACAACGTAGGTCAGCGGATTCATCAGCGCCGAGATCTTTCCTGACAAAAGCTGGATCCTGACCAGCGCGGCATTGCCGCTCTCAAAGGCTTCTATTTCCTCCGGCTCACGGCAGAAGGCCCGGATCACCCGGACGCCCTGCAGGTTTTCCCGGGTCACGCCCACTACCCTGTCAAGCCGTTCCTGCACCCTCCGGTAGATCGGAATGCTGACCAGCATAATACCGAACACGATCACGCACAGAACCGGAATAACCACCACAAATATCAGCGCCGCTTTTGCGTCAATCGTAAACGCCATGACCATGGCGCCGAATACGATAAACGGCGACCGCATAAACAGCCGCAGGAAGAGATTCACCCCGGACTGCACCTGATTGATATCGCTGGTCATCCGGGTGATCAGGGTAGAGGCCCCTATGGTATCCATTTCGGAGAACGAAAGGCCCTGAATATGGGAAAACAGCTCATGACGCAGCCTCGATGCAAATCCCACCGCTGCCTTTGCGGAAAAATACTGAGCCGTAATGGAGCAGACCAGACCGATCAGGCCCAAAGCCGCCATCAGCAGACACATCCGCAAAATATATCCGGTATCTTGGTTTTTGATACCCACGTCAATAATCCGTGCCATTACCAGAGGCACAAAGAGTTCAAACAATGCTTCCAGCAGCTTGAACAGCGGAGCACAGACCGACTCCCTTTTGTAGTCCTTCATATATTTCAGAAGCTTCCACATACGTTTTTACCACCTTTATTCTTGATCTTTTCCTTCCTGACCTCTTTTCTAAGCTTTCATGCCGGCATCCGGTATATCCAATACCTGATAATCGTGATGTACATAAGGCAGAAACTTTTCCAGCATGTCCTTCGTACGCATTTTCAGGCTTGAAGTATTCATGCACGGATGGCAGCCAAAATATTCAGACTCTGCCACCTCCCTGTCAATCAGGAGCTGTACATGGTTCTCCGTATCGTTCATAAGCCCCATCACGCTGACCGAGCCCGGAGTAATATTGAGAAATTCCTCCATATATTTTTCATTTGCAAAGGAAAGCCGCGGGGAGGGAATCAGCCTGCACACTTCCCTCGTCACAAATTTTTTCGTTCCCGGCATCATCAGCAGATAAAATTTTGTCTTCTGCTGGTTGCACAGAAACAGATTCTTGCAGATTTCAATTTTCAGCGTCTGATCCACCTCTTCGCACTGTGCAATCGACATCATGGGCCCGTGATCCACGCGGTCATATTGAATTTCCAGCTTCTCCAGTAAATCATATACTGCGATTTCCTTTGCCAGTCTGCCGGAAGCATCTTCCGGTCTGCCGTGAAAAATTTCCATAACCTTCTCCTTACCTTTTCCTATATATTTTTATCCTTTATAAAGATACACGTTTTCCGCTGTTTCTTCAATACAGAGTATCACAAAAGAAATGATAGGAATAATATTTATTTTATGCTATTATGATATAAAAATCGTATCTATTAAATCGTTTTTCATCGGAAATATCACAGAATAAGAACAGGATGGGATCATTATGGAAATACGTCAACTGCGCTACTTTACCGCCGTGGTGGAGGAAGGGACCGTAACCGGAGCGGCCCGCCGTCTGAATATGACGCAGCCGCCCCTCACGGCACAGCTGCACAATCTGGAAGAAGAGCTGGGATGCAGCCTGTTCGAACACAGAGGCCGCCGTCTCCATCTGACGGAGGCCGGACATGCACTGTATGAAAGGGCCTGTACGATACTGGGGCTCTGCGATGCCACTGCTGCGGAAATGAGTGATTTTACGACCGGAGCCGCCGGAACACTGAGAATCGGGGTCATCTCCTCCGTCCAGGAAACGCTGTTCCCGAAATGGCTCTGCCAGTTTGCCGGACATTACCCGCAGATTCAGTATGATCTCTACAGCGCAAACACCTACCAGCTTCTGGAGCAGCTTCACGTCGGCGGACTGGACCTAGCGGTCATCCGTACCCCTTTCTTTGCCCCGGAGCTGGATATCCACTATTTAAAAAAAGAATCCCTCGTTGCCGTCGGAACAGCGGACTATCTCAGGGACGTTCCCGGAGAAACCATCTCCCTGGAACAGCTCGCCGCCAAGCCTCTGATCCTGTACCGCAGATGGGAAGGCATTCTACGTTCCCGCTTTGAGTCCATCGCCTGCTCTCCCCGGATACGCTGCTGCAACGATGATGCACAGACTACGCTGCTCCTGGCTCAAAATGGGCTCGGCATTGGGCTGCTGCCCTCCTCTGCCCTGCCGCATTCTCCTGCCCTCCCGCTTTCCTCTGCCCTGCCGCCCTCTGATGAAAGCCTGCAGATACGCCGCTTCGAAGATCCGTCACTGTCCACTGAAATTGCCATTGCCTGCCGCTCCCAGGGGCATCTGCCCCAGGCCGCACAGCTATTCTGGGAATACATGATTACGCATGCCGGTGTCTAAAGCCGCCCGCATACGATTTTCTGTTTTTTCTGAATATACTTTTACTTGATGAAAACGCCTCTTCTGGCATATAATAGCGTCAGTGCGCAGCAAACCGCACAGCTTTATAATCTGTGCGGCTTTATACCCTGTGGTCTTGATAC
>JAUNGD010000019.1:5676-56178 GCA_030524705.1 Lachnospiraceae bacterium
CCATGTGCAGCTTTGTACCCTGCGCGTCTTGTACCATATGCGGCTCTGTACTCTGTGCATCTTAGTACCATGTGCGGCTCTGTGTACTCTGCAGAGCATGACGCTGCGATTTCAAAACATACGGTTGGAATAATTATGAAGAATAGAACAAAAGCGCTGGACCTGACCTCAGGTCCGATTTTTAAAACACTGGCAGGGCTTGCCCTGCCCATCATGGCCTCTTCCTTTTTGGGAACGGCCTACAATATCACAGATATGGCATGGATCGGTATGCTTGGCTCCAAAGCAGTGGCCGGCGTCGGTGTCGGCGGAATGTTTGTCTGGCTCTCCCAGGGCCTCGTCACCCTCGCCCGCATGGGCGGCCAGGTAAATGCGGCACAGGCCTGCGGGCGTAGACAGTTTCAGGAGGCCCGCTGCTACGCTGCGGCCGCTCTGCAGCTTACCGCCCTGTTCGGTATTTTATTCGGGGCGGTCTGTGTTATTTTTATCAGGCCTCTGCTGGGCTTTTTCAATCTGACAGATGTGCAGACTTATGAAGCTGCCCGGGTTTATATGTATATTACCTGCGGATTGATTATTTTTTCCTATCTGAATCTTACTCTGACCGGACTTTACACCGCCCAGGGAGATTCCAGGACTCCCTTTAAAGCTAATCTAATCGGGCTTGTCACCAACATGATCCTCGATCCGCTGCTGATCCTGGGAGTCGGGCCTTTCCCCAGGCTTGCAGCCGCAGGAGCCGCTATTGCAACGGTATCCTCCCAGGTATTAGTATTCGCAGTTCTGCTCATCGAGATTCTACGGGACAGGACAGAAAATAATATTCTGAAGGGCCTGCGCCTTTTTACTCCTGCTGCCGGGAAATATTATCGCTCCATCAGCAGGATTGGTATTCCTGCGGCGCTGCAGGGAAGTATCTACTGTATGATCTCCATGGTGCTGACCCGGATGGTCTCGGGCTTCGGCCCCGGCGCCATCGCTACGCAGCGGGTGGGCGGCCAGATCGAATCCCTGTCCTGGAATACGGCAGACGGCTTTTCCTCCGCCCTGAACGCCTTTGTGGCGCAGAATTACGGTGCCGGAAAACCGGACAGGATCCGCAAAGGATACAACAGCGCTCTGAAGGTCATGATTTGCTGGAGCGCTTTGATCACCGCAGCCTTCGTTCTTTTTCCCCGGCCCATCGCCCGCCTGTTCTTCTACGAACCGGAGGTTATTGAAATCGCCGTGGGCTATCTGACTATCATCGGTGTCGGCGAGACCTTTATGAGCGTTGAGCTTATGACCGTGGGAGCCCTTTCCGGTCTCGGGAAAACGACGCTCTGCAGTGTGATCAGCATTACCCTCACCGGTTCCAGGATCCCGCTGGCGTTGCTGCTCACTCGCATGGGTCTGGGACTGTCCGGTATCTGGTGGGCGCTGACAATTTCTTCTATAATAAAGGGCTTTGTATTTTATTTCACGTTTCAGGCCATGCAGAAAAAAGTATTCCTGAAATAAAAGCTGCCGGATACAAAGGATGGCGTTTTACCAACAAATCGTATTCTATATCAATTACCGTACCAGATTGTTCCGTCCGGCCCCGTCCAGGTTCCATCTCCGTTGCTCATGTAAATGCCGCCGGCAATATTCTGCCATGAGCCGTCCGCCTGCTGGTACAGGGTCATCTGATTGTAGCCCTCCGCATCTATGACAGAGCTCTGACTGATCCCACGATCCGCCGGAGTATCCGGGGTACTGTCCGTCCATGCTGTACCGTTTGTCAGGCAAATCCACTGATCTCCGCCATTCTGCGCGTACTGCCTGCCGCTGCCGTCGTACCAATTGCCGTCGGAGGCTTTATTCACATAATTTGCACCTTCTCCTCCTACCGAATACAGGGTAATCTGCTGATCCGTCAGAGTATATCCCTGCACCGGCGTAGCCGGAGCTCCCTGGGAAGCTGTGTCAGCGGAGGGATTGTCCGCGGACGTATCCCCTGTCAGACTGTTTTCCCGGAAATGATCTTCTGCTGTTCCGTCTGCCGCAAGGCTCTCCGGCGCAGAACGGTCTGCTCCGGCAGCATTGGCCCGGTCTCCGTAAAAAGCCTGCGTCCCCTGCTGATCCGGGCGCTCCCCGGCGACTTCCCCTTCGCCTGCAGGAACAGAGGACTGGCTCTTTGCCCCCGTATATCCCGGAAATCCGGCAACCACACTCTCCAGGCCCCCGGAAGCCGGGACAATCCCGCCGTCTGATCCGGCGCCGCTTTCGTCCTCACCTGCAAGAATTTTTTCTACAGAACCTGCAGAACATATCCCTCTCCCAGTCTCTGTCTCATTTATCACACTGCCTACCATGAGCTGTACAGTCAGCATCATGGCGGTAAGCACAACAACCGAACCCACATTCTTTTTCAAATGCTGCAGATTCCTCATATACAGGATCCGCTCTTTAAAAATAAGCGTGCTGTCATTCAGACTGGCCGCCAGATAAGGCACATGATTCTGAAGCGCAGCCGTTTTCAACAGCAGGCGGCTGTACTTCATCTGCTCCTCCTTCGTGTAAGCCGCCACCACGCTGCCGTCGCAAAGGTTCTCAATATCCCTCTCCGCCTCGCTCCGCATCCAGTAAAGCGCCGGATTGAACCAGTATATTGTGTTCACCGCCAGCAGGAGCATTTTGTACCACAGATCACCGCGCCTGTAATGCGTCAGCTCATGGGAGAGGATGAATTTCAGCTCCTCCATGTCATAGTCCTCTTCCGTGAGATACAGCCCGGTATGACGCAGCCCGGCCAGCACCGGCGTGGATAGCTCTGGACTGATCAGCAGCCGGGGCGGACGCCTGATATGCTTTTTCAGACAGATCCAGCGGTACAGCTCCAATACCCTTTTATCCTCCACAGGATAGCTCCACCGCGTCATCTGGTGCAACGAAAAATAATAGCGGAGCACTTTCGCAATCACAGAAAAGAAAATTCCGGCCGCCCAGACTACTCCGAAAATCTCCAGGACTCCGTAAACAGAAACCTTCTCAGAAGGAATCTGGATCGAAATATAGCCCGGATTCTGCGCGGCCGACTCCTCTGCTTCTCTTCTGTCTTCTCCTCTGTTTTCTTCACCGGCCTCTTTTTCCGTGGCATTTCCGGCGGCATTTTTCTGTCCCGCACCGCTCTCACTCCCTGTATTCCCTGTCAGGCTGTCGATTTGCAGCACCCCGGACTGATCGACTCCCGGCCCGTCAATCTGCTGTACCCCGGACCGATAGACTCCCGGCCTGTTGATCTGCAGCCGGATGGGGCTCCGTGCCGAAAGATTTACCGGTATCAGCAGGAAAACCGACACCGCCAGCCACATATAGTACTTCCATTTCAGGGAATATTTCTGCTTCGTCATCCGGGCTGAACATACAGCGAGGAGGATAATCACGGCAGCAATCAGGTTTATTTTTATTATGTGAAACATGAATGCCGCCATTGAAAATCCTCCTCATTTCCATTCTTTTTCTTATTTTATCATAAGACTACGTTTTTTTAACTATTCCTCCTCCATTTCCTTCAGGAAATCACTCAGCTCCTGGATATTTTTCTGATCCATCTTTTTGCCCTGATACAGGGAGGCTACGAACTTTTTCAGAGAATTCCCGTACAGCTTTTCCAGGACATTTTTACTCTCACTCTGCAGATACTCCTCCTGAGATACCAGAGGCGTGTAATAATTTACCTTGCCCTCTTTCCTGACCGAAACAAACTGTTTCTTTTCCAGTCTCGACAAAAGCGTAAGAATTGTCGTCGGCGCCAGCGCCTTTTTCTGATTCACTACACGTTCAATTTCCAGCCTGCTCAGCGGCGGTTCATAATTCCAGAGAACCAGCATAATATCCAGCTCTGAATCCGGGAGACGGCTAAACGATTTTTTCATTACTGTAAAATCTCCTTTCCTACGCAATTTTCTTTGTTTTTATTTCTGGCGCCATACCGTTCCGTCCGGGCCGGTCCATGTCCCGTCTCCGTTGTCTGCAAATACACCGCCTGCGATGTTCTGCCAGGAGCCATCCTCCTGCTGATACAGGATCACCTGATTGTATCCGTCCTCGTCCGCCAAAGCAACCTGGCTGCCGGATGACGCCTCTGTGCTCTCCGTCCATGCGGCGCCGCTGGTCAGGCAAGTCCACTGTCCCGCGCCATTTGTCTGATACTGGCGTCCGCTGCCGTCATACCAGCTGCCGTTCGTCGCCTTGTATACGTAGGCCGCCGCTGTGCCGTCCGGCGTATACAGCGTAACCTGCTCAGAGGTCAGCGTATATCCGAGGCTTTCTGCGGTCTCCGGCTCAGTGGAGACATACTCGGACGCGACGTATCCGGCAGAGCCGTTGTAATTGATCTGATACCATCCGGTCTCTGCGCCTCCCGCCTTCTCGACGCCTGTCACTTCCACTGCATCCATGTAATAAATGGTAGCCAGTACGGATGCGTCCGTGGAGCTCTCGCTGCGGACATTCAGCTGCTGGCTGATCACCCATGCGGTAAACTGAGCCGCTTCTACGGTCTTCTGGGAGCCTGCCTCCTGCTTGTCCCCCGCCCCGTTCGTACCGGTTACCGAGGCTATCCCTGCCGTTCCTGCTGCCGGCTTCACTGCCTTTTTCGTGTCATATTTCTCAATCTCTGCAGACTGTACGGCTTCCTGAATTTCTTCAAAATCCTTCTTGTCAACGACGGAGCCCGTGATGATAAATACTTCATTCTCCGTGGAAATAATGTTCTGGCAAACCTGCGCATAGCCGTTTCCTGCCACCGTTATCTCTGGTAGCTTCTCTCCGTTGCTGTAATGCAGAAGTGTGATTCTGTCGTTCCCATCCGTCAGCGTCGCCCAGGTCTCACTGTCATCCACCTGCTTCCAGTCATCTCCCGGAGTCTGCAGCGTCAGAACCGCATCCGGGGTCGTAAATTCAGCTCCCAGAACCGGCGCTCCTGTCATAAAAGCCGCCGCCGCTGCAAAGAAAACAGCCAGCTTTACATTTCTAAAATTCAATTTCATAATATCGTTTTCCTTTCTGAACTATCTGTTTTTATCTTCTACAGATGTAGTTGTTATGGTCATTCTACATCTATAGAAGATGTTTGTCAATAGAAAAGAAAAACTTTTTTATTTCTTTTTTACAGGATATTTTTCGTAGGATATAATGAAATCGAAGAACAAACTGACCGGGAATGTATCAGACAAAAGAAGCCAAGCAATGTCGGGAATTTAAACATTCCCGATGATATACTGTAGTCACAGCAGAAGCAGGAGGTATAGAATATGGAATGGATAAACGCCATCGGAGAGGCAGTCGACTTTATTGAAGCTCACCTTACGGAGGATATTACCATAAATGATGTCGCGGATCACGTTTATATCTCTCCGTTTTATTTTCACAAGGGATTCAGTATGCTGTGCGGGTACTCCCTGGGAGAATACATCCGGAACCGCAGACTGTCTCTGGCAGGCGCCGAGCTGCTTACCAGCGATATCTCAATTCTTGAGCTTGCAATGAAATACAGATATGACTCCCCCGACAGCTTCTCCAGAGCTTTCTCCCGCTTTCACGGGCTTTCCCCCGCGGCAGCACGAAAAGAGAAGGCCATGCTCAAGACCTTTGCTCCGCTGAAATTAACAATCTCTTTGAAAGGTGGTTATGTGATGGATTACAGAATTACAAAAAAAGAAAGCTTTACGGTCCTGGCAGCATCCAGGGAATTTCGCTATGACAATGCACAGCAGGAAATTCCCGCATACTGGAAGGAACATTACGCGTCAGGAAACGGAGCATACGTCTGCGGAATGTTCGGCATCAACATTGACCCGCAGATGGGAAATGAGACCTTCGAATATTTAATTGCAGACGTTTATCATCCCGCAGCAGATATCCCGAAGGGCTTTAGCGTAAGAACGATTCCGGCCTTTACCTGGGCAGTCTTTCCCTGCAAGGGCGCAATGCCCCAGGCCCTGCAGGACGTCAATACCAAGCTGTTCTCCGAATGGCTTCCGTCGTTAAAGGAATATGAATTTGCCGCCGGATACTGCGTGGAAATGTACGATGCGGCAGACAAATACCCCAAGGGAATCCAGGATGAAAACTACTATACAGAAATCTGGATTCCTGTAAAAAAGAAGTAACGCTCTGATTCCATGATCCATCCAGGGCCTTTGCTTATTTCGCCGGTACGATCTCCAGCCAGTATCCGTCCGGATCCTTGATAAAGTAAATGCCCATGGATGGATTTTCAAAGCAGATACAGCCCATCTCACTGTGCAGCTTATGTGCAGCCTCATAGTCATCGGTCTCAAAGGCAAGATGGAACTCCTCATCTCCCAGGCTGTAAGCCTCGGTGCGGTCTCTCAGCCACGTCAGCTCCAATTCAAAACCCGTCGCCGCGTCGCCCATATATACGATAATAAAAGAACCGTCAGAGGCCTCTTTTCTGCGGACCTCCTTAAGTCCCAGCGCTTTCTCGTAAAAATCCATGGATTTTTTCAGATCCAGTACGTTATAATTCTCATGAATCATTTTAAATTTCATTTTCATTATCCTCCTGCTGTCTTTTTGAATCATACTTTCCCGCCACGGCTCCTGCTCAAAGCGCGATTTCCCAGGACTGTCCGTCCCGGTCAATCCTGTAAAACTGTGTTTCCTTCGGCAGCGGATACTCCGCCGCATACCTGTCCATGACAGAATATTCATTCCAGAAATGCATCGGAAAGACGTGGCTCACCTGGGCATGCTCCAGAAGATACTCCAGGCCCAGGCCATAATTTTCCTCCAGCCGGGCATCCAGGGGCGCAAAAGCCAGGTCAATCCGCTTCCCGGCCAAATATTCCATCTCTTTTTTGAAATTCGCGGTCATCTGGCGGTTATTCTTTTCTGTCTCCCCGGGCCAGTTCCACCAGTGCAGGTCTCCGGCATGGTAAATTGTCTTTCCTTCATAATTGATCAAAAAGGCACAGCCGCAGTCTGTAGAACGCAGGGCAAAAATCTGCAGGCTCTCCCCATATCCATCCGCTATTTCTGCGGCTGTCCTACTAGCCAAAAATGTAATCTCCGGAAGCGGTATGAGCCGGCTCTGCGTCCCATCTGGCTCCCACCTTCTGCCGCACACCTGCACGATCTGTTTTTCTGACAGATGCACGCCCTGCAGGTTCCGGTCAAACTTCCGGCAGGACGGGCGCACCTGCGAGGAAAATACATACTTCACAGAAGGGTATTCCTCCGCCAGTGCAAATATCGCCGGATTGAAATGATCGCCATGGCTGTGGCTGCAGAACACAAAAACCGTCTTCTGCCTGTCAAGCCTCGGGATTTCTCCCTGATAATAATCAAAGATCCAGTAACAGTGCTCCCATTCCAGAAGGAAGCCGCTGTGATTCAAATATGTGACTTTCATAAATACCTCAGATCACGTAGTCGTGTATCTGCTCCGCCTGCCAGTCCAAAAGATCCTCCAGCGTAACATGGTCCACAACACTATTGATCGCATCATCCAGTTTCTTCCATAAAATTCTTGTGGCGCAGCTTTCCTCCATATCACACATGCCTCCGCCCTCTGCGCATTCCACCGGTGTCAGACTGCCCTCCGTCAAACGCAGGATCATCCCCACCGTATACTCCTTGGGTGCCTTCTGAAGCACATAGCCCCCCTGGGGCCCCCGGATACTTCTCACATAGCCGGCCTTATTCAGAACGGAAATAATCTGCTCCAGATATTTTTCTGAAATACTCTGTCTACGCGCTACATCCTTTAATCGAATCGGCTCTCCGGAGCAGTGAGTCGCCAGATCCAGCATCAGACGCAAAGCGTATCTTCCTTTCGTTGATATTCTCATGTTGAACCCTCCATATATTCCGATTATACTCTATAATCCCTATAATTTCAATATGGAAAGCATTCAAAATATTTTGTCTTATTTTATCTGATTCCGGTACTCATTGGCCGACATCCCCGTATTTTTCTTAAACACTCTGGAAAAATGCGCCAGATCCAGGAATCCCACCGCCTCCGCCACGTCGCCGACCCGGAGAGCGGGATCCTTCAGAAGCTCCTTGGCCGCCTCCACCCGGATAGAATTCAGCAGCTCCGAAAAGCTCTGTCCCGTATGACGGTTCAGCAGCTTGCTCAGATGCCACTGGCTCACGTAGGTATTATCGGCAACCTCCTTCAGGGTAATCTTGCGGTTATAATTTTCCCGCATAAATGCAACCGCATTATTTACGAGAAAGCTTCCGGCCTGAGACTCCGCCTCCGGGGCATTCTCCTCCTCTGAAGCTTCCCGGGAGGCTTCTTTTTTCTCCGGCAGTATCCCCTTTTTCTTCAGCTTCTCCGTCATCACCTGAAGGGCCTCCTCCAGCTCTCCCATATTGGAGGGCTTCAATATGAACCGCCGTACACCAAGGCGGAGAGCCTGCTGCAGCAGCTCAAAGTCCCGATAGCCCGTCAGAATTGTGATTTCCATATCCTCGAACTCAGACTTCATCGCCGCCGCCATCAAAAGGCCGTTCATTTTCGGCATATAAATATCAGAAAACACGATATCCGGGCGTTCCTTACGTATCAGCTCCAGCCCCTCCTGTCCGTCGAAGGCCGTTCCCACCACCGTACAGTCATACTTTTTCCAGGGAACAAGCCGGGTCAGCCCTGTCACAATAATCGGTTCATCGTCAATAATTACCACCTTGTACATCATTCATCATCCCTTTATTGCACCTGCTGTCATTCCCTTTATTATATACTTTTGCAGGAATGCATACAATATCAAAACCGGAACAATTACGATTGTAACTGCAGCTGCCATCAGTCCGTAGTTCGTTCCCTCCATGGACGTAAGCTCCTTCAGAAGACGGGTGATCGCCCACTGAGGCTGGATACGCAGGAAGAAGGTCTGCATGAACAAATCATTGTAGCTCCATAGGAACGTAAAGATAGCCACCGTAGCGAAAGACGGCTTCGTCAGCGGCACCACGATCTTCCGAAAAATCTGGAATGCACTGCAGCCCTCAAGGTATGCCGCCTCCTCCAGCTCGATGGGAAGGCTCCGAATGTATCCCGAAAGCACAAGGATTGCAAAGGAGGTATTTCCGGCAATCTGCGGCAGCGCACAGGCGATCAGGGACAGCCAGCGGTTGCTGTTATTGACCAGGCCCCAGGAAGCCTCCATACGGAACACCGGTACGATCGTGGAAAACGCCGGGAACATCATGCTGGCTACTACTACTGACATCAGCAAATTTCTGCCCTTGAACTGGTAACGGACCAGGGCGAAGGCCGCCAGACCTGCCAGGATCATCACCGCAATCGTCACGCTTCCCGAAAGCACAAGACTGTTGAAATACGCTCCGAAGATCGGAAGACGGTCAAAGGCCCGCCTGTAGTTCGCCAAGGTGAACAAGTCTCCCGTCGGCAGTGCAAAGGAATTCGCTATAATCTCATTTTTTACTTTAAAGGAATTGATCGCAACCCAGAACAGAGGATAGATCGTAGTAAGCGCCCAAATAATCAAAATGGCATACACTGGTATCATCCAGAGATTTCCGCCTTTTTTCTTTTTCTTCATCATCATTCTCCTCCCCCGCCTAATAATCCTTTTCTTTAAAGATAGAGTTCACTACCTTGGAAGATACAATACCGAGAACAACGATCACCACCGCTATGGCACAGCCATAATCCGTATTCCGGCTCTCACAGGCGTGATAATACATATACGTACCGGTCAGCCAGGTCGAATTGAGAGGCATGCCCTTCGGGAACATGGTCCAGGGAAGGTCGAAGGCCTTCAGCGCACCGGTCACCGCCAGGACAACGCAGGTACAAAGTACATTGTGCAAAAGCGGAAGTGTTATGTAACGAATCCTCTGCCAGCGGCTGGCGCCGTCAATGGCCGCCACCTCATACAGGTCAGAGGGAATATTATTCAATCCTGTAATAATAATCACAAAATAAAAGCCTACATACTGCCACATAACGGGAATCATCATCGTGATCACCGCTCTGGACTGGTCCTTCCAGTCGATCAGGCCCTCATGTCCCAAAAGCTCCATGAACTGATTCAGCATTCCCTTATCTCTTAAGAACACGAGATTGAACAGAAGTCCCAGAGCCGTTGCGGATATAACGATGGGGAAAAAATATACAACCCGGAAAAATTTAGCGCCTACGCGTATCTGATCCACCAGCACTGCCAGCACCAGGGCGATCCCCACCTGAAATACGATGGTGGATATCATCAGAATGAATGTATTTTTCAGGGCGATCCGCATGTTTTTATCCTGAAGCATTTCCGAATAATTGGAATACCACGGGTCATGAAATCCTTTGCTGACCGCCGCAAGACCGCCTATCTTCTGAAAACTGTTAAAAATATTCAGCACAAAGGGGTAATACAGAAATACCGTCAGAAAGGCAAAGGCCGGAATCAGAAAAAACGCCAGCATTTTTTTATTTTTATAGATATTTGCTCCCATACTTTCACCTTCTTTTACCTGCTTTATCACAGGGAATTAATTATAAAACGGGGATGCCGCAACATGCATACGGCCGTTTGCGGCATCCCCTTCTTATCTTTTTATATTGTGTTCAAATCCTTTTACTGAGCGTTGTAAGCGTCCAGGCCCTCTGCCACTGCGTCCTCTGCTGAAACCTCACCGGTAACGATCTGCGGCATTCCATCGAAGGTGGAGATACGGCACTCACCGTTGAAGAGATCCTGTACTGCGCCTGTCAGGGAAGTAACGCCTGACATCATTTCCATGGATTTAACCTGCAGTGAGTTGAAAGCTGCCTCATCTACTTCAGGAGCTGCCTTCAGAGCAGAAGCTGTATGCTGTGCGAATTCTGCCACCAGCTCATCGCTTGTCATATGCTCTACGAAGCTGACTGCTGCTTCGCGCTTTGCTTCATCCTCCCAGGCTGCTGTGCTGATGTAGTATCCCATGGACAGACCGCCGATCAGATCGGTTGCCTTTCTGTCGCCCTTGCCCGGTACGTATGTAACGGTGAACTTATCCAGCTTCTCGGTATCCAGAGTAGAAGCATCCTCCGGATCGGACTGGCATGCACCTGCGATACCGCCGACCTTCCAGGAGCCGTCGATCAGGAATGCTGCCTTGTCGTCTACAAATGCTGCAAAGGTCTCATCATCGGTTGCGGAGAGTGTATTCTCCGGGAAGTATCCAGCCTCATACAGAGCCTTGATGTCTTCCATACCTGATACCCATGCGCCTGCCTCATCAATAGACGCCGGAATTGTCAGGTGATCCGCTACGTTACCGTTATTAAAGATGGAGTACTCCCACCAGTAATGCGGGATATTGCCGAGAGCTGCTGCGATCGGAGCATAGCCCGCATCCTTGATCTTCTGGCAATCCTCAAGGAATGCATCCCAGGTATAATCTGCGCCCGGAACCTCTACGCCTGCTGCCTCCAGAACTGTAGTATTTACAAACATTGCCTCCCAGTATCCGTTCACCGGAACTGCGTATTTTACGCCGTCCACGATAGATGGTGTAATCAGATCATCATTCATGTTGGAAGCGTAATCTGGATACTCCTCACGGATCGTATCAATAGGAACTACCTTTCCTGCTTCGATGAAGGAATTTGCATCTGCACCGTTAAAGAAGAAAAGTACATCTGGATCTGCGCCAGTCTGAAAATCCATCTCTACCCGGGCTTTGAATGCTTCGTCTGACGTAGCAGAAGCATCGTTTACCTTATTGCCTGTGGACTCCTCCCATGCTGCTACTGCATTTTTAAAATTCTGAGCGTTGCCGTCCTCGCCTGCGAATGTAGTCGTCACATTCAGCTCAACTCCCTCTGCATTTGCAACCATTGCGCCTGAAAATGCGGAGCATGCAAGTGCGCCTGCCAACAAAACTGCCATCTGTTTCTTCATCATCATACCTCCTGACACATCAATTAAATTTCTCATTTCTTGGTGTCTTCAGTATGCACTAATTTTTAGATTATTTGAATAACTAAATCTGTGATTTCTTGTATTATTTTGTTCAGTCTGCCAGCATATGCCGCCAGGGAATCGTCAAGAGCGCCGTCACCTTCCGGTTCTCTTCTTTTATCGTCAGGCCGCAGGGCTCCCCGAACAGAATCCGAAGCCGCTGATTTACATTCGCAATTCCCATATTGCCCGCCGGCTCCTTGCTGGTATTGTACTCCATGTCCAGAAGGCGGTCGATTCTGCTGCGGTCCCCTGCCGTAAGCCCGCCGTCATTTTGTATTTCCAGATAAAGATACTGCTCGTCGTGGTAGCCCCGGATCAGCACCGTCCCGCTGCCATTCGGGATCACTCCGTGCTCAATGGCGTTCTCGATCACCGGCTGCATGACCAGCCGCGGCACGAGACAGTCCATCAGCCCCTCCGGTATATCAATCTGCACCGTCAGCCGTTTTCCCAGCCGTTCCTTCATGATGTACAGATAGGAATTCATATATCCCATCTCCTCCGCCAGCCGCACCTCCGGGCGCTTTCTGCGGTCCATGGCCGCATCCATCACGTTGGAAAGCGCCTCGATCATTTTGCTGACCTTCTCATTTCCCTCCAGCCTGGCCTCCCAGTTGATGGTCTCCAGGGTATTATTCAGAAAATGCGGATTGATATGAGACTGCAACGCCATGATTCTGGCCTCCCGGAGCGCAATCTGCTCCTGATAGCTTTTCAGTATCTGCTGCTCCAGATGCTCCGACATATGATTGATGGCATTTTCCAGATATAAAAATTCCGAATTGTACATCTCCTCTTTTATCTGATAGCCCAGCTCTCCCTGTTCGATGCGCCGGACGCCCTCGCTTAACGCTTTCACCGGAAGGGTGACCTCCCGCCGGAACACCCCCAGCACCGCCGCCAGCATGAGAATCAGGGACAGCAGCATTCCGCCCATCACATAGGGATAGCCGTAAAACGGATACATTGTGATATTTTTCTGCAGCAGCATTTCCGTGCGGATATGATAGCTGTCGCCTGAAATCGTATCCGCAACGCAGAGCTGGCCGTGAAGCCACCGGTAATCCTTATTTTCTATTTTTTCAGACCGATCCTCCCATTCTTCCCGGATCTCGGCCTCATACGGAAGCAGCATCTCGTCATTCAGCCAAATACAGAGGCTTTCCTGCATCGGATACTGGGTGACACTGTTAAAACAATAGTCCTGATTGATGCAGAAAACCAAGACTCCCTGGGGCTCATAATGGCTGTCCACCAGATTTCGGACGAGATATAAGGAACCCTCTCTGATCAGAAAGCCCACGGAGGTATCCAGCGTCTTTGCAAAGGCCGCCACCGCCTCGTGATCCTTCTCCCAGTACCGGCGGATCTGCTGGTACGTTCCGTTTCCTCTCTCACTGTACGCGCTGCTGGACTGAAGAAGCCCGTCGTTTTCGAACCACAAAACCGCACTGGACACCGTGCTGCTCTTCTGGTATTTCAAATTCAGATAATCGTTATAGCTTTTCTGTGCCTCCGTGTAGCTGATAAGCCCCTGACGATACTGACCCCTGATCTTCAATATCTCTCCCTCATAGGATACCTGTCTGGAATCCGCCACCGCCTGGTTCAGCCGCTCCACGCAGATCTTATTGTTAAACTCGAGCTGGCTGTGATAATTCATCGCCGTCATATCCATATGATTGCTTCCGATATACACCCCCAGCACTCCGATCAGGAAAAGAAAAGGAATCAGCCAGCAGACCAACAGAATTCCGATCACCTTCCATTTCATGGAATACTGTTTTCTCCGCATGACTGATTCCTCCTCTGATACTCTCTCTTCCAAAGCAACTGCTTCTGTCCGGCTATCCCGTAACCGTACCGGCCCGATTTTTACAGCCCTAAAAAGTTTTTAAATATTCTGCAGTATTCCTGCGCCTTTTCCTGGGTTTCCATCTCACAGAAGACCCGCAGCAGCGGCTCTGTCCCGGAAAATCTTGCAATGATCCACTCTCCGCTCTGGAAATACACCTTGCAGCCGTCCAGATACGAAACCTTCTGGATCAGAAGGCCAAAATCAGGAAGCAGCCTGTCCTGGAACAGCAGCTTTTCCAGCTCTGGCTTGCGCTGCGCCGGGAACCGGAAGGAGCATTCCTCCATATAGGAGTTTCCGTACAGCTCCCGGATCTCCGCCTGAAGCTGCGAAAGCTTCTTCTTCGTCACCGCAATCATTTCCACCAGCAGGGAAGCGGCATAAATTCCGTCCTTACCGTTGATGTGTCCCCGCACCGTGAGACCCCCGGAGGATTCTCCGCCGATGATCGCCCCGGTCTCCTGCATCTTGGACGAAATATGCTTAAAGCCCACGGGCACCTCATAGCAGGTCTCGCCGAAGGACTCCGCCATGCGGTCCAGCATGTGGGTGGTGGCCACATTACGCACCGCCGGTCCCCTCCACTTTTTATATTTTAACAGATAGTAATACAAAAGCATTAGAATATCGTTGGCCGTCAGATAATTTCCCTGATCGTCCACCACGCCGAGACGGTCTGCGTCCCCGTCGGTGGCGATCCCCAGATCACACTCCATCTCTGTGACGTAGGTACACAGCTCCGTCAGGGAACCCCTGCTGGGTGCCGGCATCCTGCGGCCAAACAGCGTGTCGTGGGCCTCGTGAATCAGGTCGATCTCACACCGGGCCGTGGAAAGGATCGTCTTCATAGAGGTCTGGCTGACTCCGTACATCGGATCCAGTACCACATGGAGCCCCCGGTCCCGGATCGCCTGCATATCAATATTCGCAATAATGTTGTCCAGATATTCATTCAGAGGATTGAATTCCACCACCATGCCGGAAGCCAGGGCGCTTTCGTATTCCATCACAGATATTTCACCACATTTCTCGGCTTCCCGGGCATACGCCTCGATCTCCCGGGTCTGTTCCTCGTTGGCGTCTCTGCCGCCGTATGTAAACACCTTAAATCCATTGTAAATGGCGGGATTGTGGCTGGCCGTGACCATCATTCCGTAGTGAAGCTCATGCTTCTCCACGTAAAACATGACCAGCGGCGTAGGGCAGGAGCGGTTCACAAACCAGCAGCGGATCCCCTCTGCCGCAAACACCTCGCACGCCCATTTTACAGCCTCCTTGGAGAGGAATCTCCGGTCATATCCGATGACGATTCCCTCCTCCGCCACATTTTCATCCTTCATTTTCATAGACATTGCCTTTGCAAGAAGCTGAATGTTCTGTCTCGTAAAACCGTCCCCGATCACAGCTCTCCATCCGCCTGTACCGAATTGTATCATACTTTCCTCCTTTGCCCGATGACGCCTCCGCGCGGGATAATCACCCCATAATTACCTCTACCTCGTGTTCCGTACCGGACGGGAACTGCAAAATCCTATCCACAGCCCTTCCGTCCACAAATATCTGTTTTACCCCCTTCATCACTCCCGCCGGATTTTTTACGCTGATCCGGTAGGAAGCTCCGCGCCATTTTCTCGTTACCTCAAACTCCGTCCATTCCTTCGGAATGCAGGGATCCACCAGCAAATAATCGAGCTGCGGCCGGATTCCCAGCATGTAACGGGTAGCAGAGAAGTACGCCCAGCCGCCGCTTCCTGTCATGAAGGGATGGCGGGCTCTTCCGAAGGCCGTGTGATCCTTTCCCATGATAAACTGGCAGTAGGAGTACGGCTCAGCCTCTCTTATTTCTATCATATCATTTTGACGGCTCGGGCACAATGCCTGATAATATTTCATTGCCTTATCGCCCCGTCCAAGACGGCATTCTGCCGCCCATACCCAGGGATTCGGATGGCTGAAAATAGCTCCGTTTTCTTTGACTCCCGGATATACCCGGGTCACAAATCCCACTTCCTCATCCGGCACGGTATAGGAAGGAGCGTTCAGCATAATGCCGTAGGGCGTATATAAGTACTCTTCAATGCTGTCCATGGCCTGGATTCCCTGCTCATACGTAGCCGCCCCGGACAGTACCGCCCAGGCATTGGACTCCAGATGGATCTTACCCTCCGCATCCTCCATGGTGCCGATCTTTCTTCCGCTCTTTGTGATCCCCCGGATGAACCATTTTTCATCCCAAAGCTGCGTCTCACAGGTCTTCTTCACGGTGCGGTACATCGTCTCGTACTTATCAATGTCCTCCTGCACGCCCTTTCTCCTGGCCAGCTCCAGAAAATGCTCCAGCGCCCACACATGGAGGAAGGATACCAGAGCGCTCTCGCCGCCGCCCAGATTCAAACAGTCGTTCCAGTCCGCCCGAAGTCCAAGGCAGACACCGTGGGCTCCCACCTGCTCGAAGGAGAAATCCAGGATTTTTTTCATATGCTCGTAAACAGTGCCTTCTCCTGCATCCGCATATCCGATCACCTGATCCAGGAACTCCTCCTCCCCGGTTTCCCGGATATACTCTGCGATAGACGGAATCAGCCAAAGCGCATCGTCAGAGCACGTATCCTTCAGCCCGTGAATGCGGTCCTTCACATCCGGCACCGGGATCACCGTGGGAGAAGAAAACGGTCTCGCCTCCTCCTGGGGCTCAAACCACGCCGGATCAAACAGATGCAGGCCGTATCCCTTGGATACCAGGCCATGCAGAAGCTGCTCGATCCTCTGCCGGCACCGTTCCGGGTTTGAGTGCGGTATCGTCATGGCATCCTGGGACGTATCCCGGAATCCCAGTCCCGTTCTGCCGCCCACCTCGATGAAGGATGCAAACCTTGAAAACATAATATTTACTTCCGCCTGGTACAGATTCCAGGTGTTCAGCATCGTGTTCATATCCTCATCCGGCGTATGTACCTGAAGTCTGGAAAACTTATCTTCCCAGTAAGCTGCCAGCTCCCGGGCCGCCCGATCCACATTTGCCGGGTCGCTGTATTTTTCCCGGATCGGGTATGCCGCCTCTCTTCTTCCCTCACCCAGCATAAAGATCACCCGGATCTCTTCCCCGGGAGCCAGCAGCAGCTTCTTCTGAAGAGCGCCGCAGTGGTTTCCGCCCTTTTCCGCTGAAGAGCTGCAGACGCCGCTTTCCACCGCCGCCGGGTTCGACTCTGTACGGTATGCGCCTAAAAACTTGTCTCTGACACAATCATAACCGTCCGGCTCAAAGCTTGCGGTAAAATACTGGTACCCGAATTCTTCGTAGAACAGGTCATGCTCGATTACACCGTTTTCATAGGAAGAGCCTGCGGCATAGAGGCTCATCTGGAAATTCTGATTGTCCATATCAATATGATGGAAAGAAAACTCACAGTACGAGAAAACGCTCAGCCTCCGCTCCGTGTCACTGTTATTTTTGATTCGGACGTCCCAAAGCTCCACCGTATCTCCCAGAGGGATCATCAGCTTCTGGGACGCCTGTATCCCCTTATAATCGCATTCATAAACGGAGTAGGACATCCCGTGGCGGCACCGATAGGACGCTTCCGTCAGCGGCTTGCCCACCGGCTGCCAGGAAATACTCCAGTAGTCTCCGTCCGCTTCATCCCGCAAATACACGTAATGCCCCGGCCTGTCCATCGGCACACCGTTGGGCCGGAATCTCGTAATCCTATGGTACTGCGGCGTCTTGTAAAAAAGATACCCGCCCGCCGTGTGATTCACCACAGCGCACATCTCCTCAACTCCAATATAATTTGTCCAGGATACCGGAACATCCACACGGTCAATACAGTACTCCCTGCGTTCATTGTCAAAATATCCGTATTTCATACCAACCTCCCAAAGTCTGTCCTGTTCGGACTGAATGATCATTTGCTTTTTATCTCCTGCTCTGCATAGACTCGTGAAAATGCTTAGCATTTTCTCTCGTTAAGCTATAAACTGCTTCGCAGTTGCGCCGTTCACTGCGTTCACGGCTTGAAGACGCTTCGCGTCTTCTCATGCCTTACTTTATCTCCTGCTCTGCATAGACTCGTGAAAATGCTTAGCATTTTCTCGCGTTAAGCTATGAACTGCTTCGCAGTTGCGCCGTTCACTGCGTTCACGGCTGGAAGACGCTTCGCGTCTTCTCATGCCTTACTTTATCTCCTGCTCTGCATAGACTCGTGAAAATGCTTAGCATTTTCTCTCGTTAAGCTATGAACTGCTTCGCAGTTACGCTGTTCACTGCGTTCACAGCTGGAAGACGCTTCGCGTCTTCTCATGCCTTACTTTATCTCCTGCTCTGCACAGACTCGTGAAAATGCTCAGCATTTTCTCTCGTTAAGCTATGAACTGCTTCGCAGTTACGCCGCTCACTACGTTCACGGCTGGAAGACGCTTTGCGTCTTCTCATGCCTTACTTTATCTCCTGCTCTGCATAGACTCGTGAAAATGCATAGCATTTTCCCTCGTTAAGCTATGAACTGCTTCGCAGTTGCGCCGTTCACTGCGTTCACGGCTGGAAGACGCTTTGCGTCTTCTCATAGCTTACAGTATAAAATGACGGACAGCAAATGAACACTGTCCGTCATGTGAATATTTGTTTTTCGTTGTATTTTTATTCTGCCACTGCCTTGAATGCTTCTTCCAGATCCTCGATAATATCATCTATATTTTCTGTTCCGATGGAAAGCCGGATGGTGTTCGGCTTGATGCCCTGATCCTCCAGCTCTTCCTCGGTACATTGGCTGTGCGTCGTCGTTGCCGGATGGATCACCAGAGATTTTACATCGGCTACGTTTGCCAGCAGAGAAAACAGCTCGAGGTTGTCAATGAATTTCTTCGCCTTCTCCGCATCTCCCTTGATCTCAAAGGTGAAGATGGAGCCGCCACCCTTCGGGAAATATTTTGCATACAGCTCCTTCTGCTTCGGATCATCGGATACGGCAGGATGATTTACCTTCTCTACCTGCGGATGGTTCTGCAGAAATTCCACTACCTTCAGGGCGTTTTCTACGTGGCGTTCTACCCGAAGCGACAGTGTTTCCAGCCCCTGCAGGAAAATAAATGCGTGGAACGGAGAAAGGGTCGCTCCCGTATCCCGAAGCAGGATTGCCCGGATCTTTGTGACAAATGCCGCAGCTCCCACTGCCTTTGTGAAGCTGATGCCGTGATAGCTCGGGTTCGGTTCTGTCAGAGACGGGAACTTGCCGGATGCCTCCCAGTCAAATTTTCCGCTGTCTACGATCACGCCGCCGATGGTGGTTCCATGGCCGCCGATGAATTTTGTGGCGGAATGTACCACAATATCTGCGCCGTACTCAATCGGCCGCACCAGATACGGCGTCGCAAAGGTGTTGTCCACGATCAGAGGAATCTTATTTTCATGGGCGATATCAGCGATCTCCTGAATATCTACTACGTCAGAATTCGGATTGCCCAAAGTCTCAATAAAGATTGCCTTTGTATTTTCCTGGATAGCCGCCTTGACAGCATCTGTGTCAAAAATATCCACAAAGGTAGCCGTCACGCCGTATGATGGAAGGGTGTGCGCCAGCAGATTGTAGGTGCCGCCGTAAATATTCTTCGCTGATACGATATGATCCCCGGCCTGCGCCAGATTTTCAAAGGCATATGTAATTGCCGCCGCGCCGGAGCCGACTGCCAGCGCCGCCACGCCGCCCTCCAGGGCTGCGATACGCTGCTCAAAAATGTCCTCCGTCGGATTTGTCAGACGGCCGTAAATATTTCCTGCATCCGCCAGACCGAATCTGGCCGCCGCATGCTCACAGTTGCGGAATACATAAGAGGATGTCTGGTAAATCGGCACCGCCCGGGCATCTGTGACCGGATCCGGAGCCTCCTGGCCTACGTGAAGCTGTAATGTCTCAAATTTAAAATTTCTTTCTGCTCTCGTTTTCTTACTCATACTTTTACTCTCCTCTTCCATCTATTTTTATTTCGGTATGATTTCCTACTGAACTTCTGGGTTTATTATATTGCAACAATCCCGGTCTGTCTAATATGTAAAACAAACAGCCAGCTATAGTTTTTCCCTATAGTCGGCTGTTACGCTTTTCTATTATGCTCTCCTTCTATATTCTTGAAATGTGCTTCCCGCCGGTCAGGAAATGACAGGACAATCCGCAGTATTCCCTCCTGGTACTCCGCCGCAATCCGGCCTCCCAGCTCCTCCGTCAAAGTTCTTGCAATGGACAGCCCAAGGCCGGTGGAATTCTGCCCGCTCTCCACCGTGTAAAAACGGTCGAACAGATTTCCTACCTGTACTTCGTCCAGCCTGGACGCATGATTCTCAAAAGACAGCGTTCCCTCTTCCGTCAGAATCACCCGCAGGTCGCCGTCACTGTATTTCAGCGCATTGCTGATCAGATTCGATAAAATCCTGGAGAAAGCCTGGGCATTCAGCACGCGCCTTACTTCTTTTCCCGGCATCACGATTTCAGGCTCAATGCCGGCTTCCATCAGAGCGGTGTAGTACGCTGCAATGCTTTCCTCCAATACCCGGTTCAAAGACACCGGCTCCCGCTCCATACAGGAATCCACCGACATGACCACCGAATAGCGAAAAAGCTCCTCTGTCAGATTTTTCAACACCGTCACGCGGTTCTCCACAATGGAAAGATATTCCCGAACCGTCTCTGAGGTATCCTCCTGCCTCAGAAGATCCATATAGCCGCAGATGGCCGTCAAAGGTGTACGCAGGTCGTGAGAAATATTCGTGATCGCATGCTTCAGCTCCTGGTCTCCCCGGGTGTAACGGTGATGCTCCCGGCGCAGCAGCTTAAGCTGCACATCCAGCTCCGCCGCCAGCCGGCGCATATACGGGTCAGAAGAAGAAATATCAATCCCGACGTTTGTGTCCTCCTCAATCCGTTCCCCCACCTGCCGCACCAGCTCTGCAGCCGTCCGGCGCAAAACATACACATAGGCACTCAGCACCGCCACCGCCAAAAATAAAATCCCACATAAAACTTCCATCCATTCATTTCCTCTTCAGCGCCGGAAAAGCTGCATTTCTCTGCAGATCAGATCATTTGATATCCTTTCTTTGAAATAGCCATATTCCGGCAAAATTGACAATCAGAATAAGCAAAACAGAATACCCGATCATTCGTACTGCGTGCATTGCATCCGCCTCACTGATCTGCATGGACTGCCCGGCAGGGTTCAAATCGGCCAAAACCTGATATACCGCCCGCTGCGTACCTGAGATATAATTCGGATTCGGAACAGTTTCAAACTCCCAGGCCTCTATATCACCGTAAACACTTATCTCCGTATGCTCATCCACCGCAAACTCCTTCGGCTGCTCTATCATTTCCGGCTGAATCAGGGAATTATACAAATAGGAAGCAAAAAACAGCAGGCCAAAGGCCAGAAAAATACTGGCTGCAACACCGTAGGCCCTGGACGTCACCAGCATGGCCAGAAAATTGAAAACCGCAGAATATGAAATACACCAGAATATCCCTGCCAATATCTTCGTCAGAAGCAGAGAGCCCGGTATCGTAACCGGCCCGAGAATCAGCCGCGCCAGCACAATGGACACCAGCATATCCGCCGTATAGATCATAAGCCCTGCAGCCGCACACAAAATAAAGCTCGACACATAAATATGAAAACGAGAATGTCCCATCACAATCTTATTGCGGAGGGTTCCGTCGCTGTACTCCTGCCCGATAAACAGACTGCACACGACACACAGCACAAGCCCCAGGATGGCAGCCGGTAAAAACAGCACCTCATCCACGGTATAATCCACCTCGGCTCCGTATTTTTTTATCCCGTCATAAACAGCCCAAAAGCTGACAGCACAGTAGAGAAGCTGTGCAGCCATACCGACCCAAAAGATCCTGCTCTTTCTCAGCCTTGCCAAACCGGAACGCAAAAGCTTACTCATAGCTTCCACCTCCCACCAGACGGATGTAATAGCTTTCCAGGCTTTCATCCCGTTCCTGCATGGAGCGTATCCCACACCCCTCCTGATCCAGCAAAAGCGCCAGCTCCGTCACACCCACCTTGTCATAAATATCTGCCTCCGTATCAGAAAGAATCGTATAATCCAGATGCAGCTTATCCAGCACCCGGGCCAGAATCTGAGTACTTCCCACTTCCAGGTGCGTACATTTCCGGCAGGCCTTCTCCAGCTCCGCCGCGCTGATTTCTTTTACCAAATGTCCCTGATCAATGAAGCCATAATGCGTCGCCAGCCTGGAAAGCTCATCTAGAATATGGCTGGAAATCAATACTGTGATCTGATATTCCCGGTTCAGCTTCAGAATCAGCTCCCGAATCTCTATGATACCTTCCGGATCCAAACCGTTGACCGGTTCATCCAGTACCAGAAAATCAGGGTTCCCGGCCAGAGCCACCGCAATACCGAGTCTTTGGCGCATACCTAAAGAAAAATTACCGGCCTTTTTCTGTCCGGCGCCAGAAAGCCCCACAAGTGAGAGAAGCTCTGGAATGCCGTCAAAGGACGGGCAGCCCAAAAGCATATACTGCTGCCTCAGATTTTCCTCCGCCGTCATATTCAGGTAAATCGACGGGTTCTCCACCACCGCCCCCATTCTGCGGCGGGACTTTACAATATCCCGATCCGTGTTTTTTCTCCCATATAATGTATATTCTCCCGCAGTAGGCGACTGAAGACCGCAGACCAGACGGATAAGCGTCGTCTTGCCCGCTCCGTTTTTCCCGACAAAACCGTAAATTGCCCCCTTCGGCACATGCATGGAAAGCTGATTCAGCGCCTTGAACTGCTTATACTGCTTCGAAAGCGCCTCTGTACAAAGTACATAGTCCATATGATATCCTCCTTTTATCCTGTGATGATATCCGCAGTATATCAGCCTCCGGTTAAGCATCTGGTTAAGAAAACAGTTAAGATTCAGTTAAGATCAGAAAAATCCCGGAGCTTAAATCCAATGCCCCAGACCGCTTCAATATAATCTCTGTCATCCGCCTCCCGCAGCTTTCTCCTCAAATTGCTGATATGCACCTTAAGGGAGCTCTCCACACAATCCGGCGTCACCTCGCTGACACGGTCCAGAAGCACGGATTTCGGAATAACCTGCTTTGGATTCTGCATCAGCAGCCTCAAAATCGCATATTCGGTTCTGGTGAGCCGGATCATCCGGTCTCCCGCCTTCACCTCGTGCAGCCCATCATCCAGGGTCAGCGCCCCATACGTCAGCACTCTGCCTTCTGCCTCGGCCCTGCCGCTTCGCAGCTGTACCGTGATCCGGGCCAGTAGTTCGCTGACGTCAAAGGGCTTCGTCATGTAGTCGGCGGCTCCTCCCAGGAGCGTCCGCACCTTATCCTGTACGTCGATCTTAGCGCTCAGTACAATGACCGGAATCCCCTGAATATGAGAGAGCACCTCCTCGCCGGAAAGTCCGGGCAGCATCAGATCCAGTATGATCAGCTCCGGCCTGTTCTTTTCCAGCAACAGCAGAGCCTCCGTACCTGAATAGGCCCGAAGAACCGTATGTCCCTCCTTTTTCAGAACGCGTTCTATCATATCGCCAATACAAACGTCATCGTCAACAACGGCAATCTTGCTCATCCTTCATCTCCATCTGAACCTTGCTATACAGCAGCCCTATCCTGATCCGCCAGCCCAGAGATCATTCCCCTCTGTCCTGCTGAATCTCCTTGAGCAGATCCCGTATTACCTCCTGCTCCTCTTCCAGAGCGTCCGCTATCTGCTCAGGGGACTGCCCCTTTCTCAGCTTCTTCTCCACCATCTCCCGAAGCTTAGCCCTGGCTCCTTCTTCTCGACCTTCTTCTCTGGCTTCCTGCTTGTCATAGTATCTCTCTTCCCATGCCTGCATATATTTTACTCCAATCTCCTCGTTGGACTTAACCTTACGCACACGGCTGTGAATTTTCCGTATCCGCTCACCGGATGCCTGCTCTGCTGCTTCGTCCGTCGTATTCTCCAGATAATGCAGAAAATCAATCAGCTCCCTTGATACGCCCTCTTTATCTTCTCCGCGGGTGTTGAGAAATACCCGGACTGCTCCATCCTCCAAAAGTAATCCCGGAAGCTCCTGACACTCGCTTCGAAACGTATAACGATACTTTTTCCTGCCAAACAGGTCAAACGGCATAATCATAACAAAGTAAGTGTCATTCAGCAAATTGTAATTCGGTATCCCGTTTTCAAGCAGCGAGGTATCCAGCAAAGCCTGATAATACCGGCTCCTCCTGGCCAGATCACTTTTCCGCTTATTCTGCATCTCCGTATTGTAGATATTCTGTTCCTCATCCATGGCAAAGACATCCATACGCACAGAACGTATCCCCGGCGAAAGCCGCAGCTCCTTTTCCGTCTCGCTCCGGGTCAGAAGCGGGATCTCCCGCTCAAATATAATACTCAGCGCCGCCTGCTGCGTTTCCGGATCCTCCATGACCTCGTCAAATAAAAAACGGTCCGTAAGGTTAAGCTCTTTTAACGGTACAATATTTACTTTTTTATGGTTAACATTACTCATATATACTCCTTTATTTTATCATAGATTTCTGCACATTGACAGGCATTTGCAGGGAACTTTTGCCGAAACGGCTCTGACTAGAAACAAGAAGGCTTTACGCATTATGAATTTTCTTTGATTTTATTTAGTTTGTATTATATCACATACTGTTTAAATATTCAAGCACTGATAAAATTTTTTACTTTTGCCGCGCCGTTGCTGAGTGCCAGTGGCACTCGTTTAGCAACGACCGCAGCAGTTCCTCTATCTTCTGTTTTATCCCGCGGCCCGCCTCCAGCTCAGGCAATAATCTCCGAATACAATTTTATATGAAAAGAGGTGCCTGCCCCTTCCTGGCTGGCCGCATAGATCATCCCGTTTTGCAGCATAACAATCTGCTTTGACATGGCAAGCCCGATCCCAACGCTTTCCCCGGAATGGCCGCCGCCTTTATAAAACCGCTCAAAAATGTGCGGCAGCTCCTCCCTCGGTATCCCTTCGCCGTTATCCTCAATCCAAATATTTGTGGCAAAATTATTTTGGCTCGCCGTCACCCTCACCTGACCGCCCCGGGGCGTATGCTCGATACAATTTTTTACGACGTTGGAAACGGCCTCCGCGGTCCAGCGGGCATCGCAGACCAGCTTCATGTCTCCGCAGTCCGCAACGCTCAGCTGCACGCCCTTTAATTCTGCCATAATCTCAAAGGGCTGGCATGCGCTCTGGAGCAGAGACCTTGCATACACCTCCTCTTTTTTCAGCTTCAGCATATTGGCGTCAAGCTGCGACAAAGTCAGAAGATTCCGTACCAGCCAGGTGATCCTCTCCACCTGGGAGTCTATTTTGCCGGTAAATTCTGCCCTCTTCTCCTCTGACAGCTCCGTATTTTTCAGCAAATCCGTCAATATCGTAATAGACGTCAGCGGCGTCTTAATCTGGTGGGAAATGTCTGAAAGCATCTTAGCCAGATATTCCTTTTCTCTGGACGCTCCGACTGAACGCTCCTGCAGCAGCACCACCAGCTTATAAATCTCACTTTGCAAAACTCCGAGATTTCCCTCCCGGCATTTCGTCAGCTCCGGCAAAGTCATGTCGTCCTGAAGCCGCATCAGATATAGCGTCAGCTCTTCCAGCCTTTTTTCCCGCATCCGCCAAAAAACTACAGAAATCAGCAGCAAACAGACGATACAGCCTGCCAGGACTCCGCAGATGATGCGAATGTCTCCGGTCAGAAAGCATACAGCCGCAGATATTCCGGCAACCAAGAGCTGCACAAAAATCTCCATAATCCTCCGTCCTCTCTTTTTTCACAACTCACTGTCATACACGCTCATGCCAAACGCCTCTATTCCATCCGATACCCCATCCCCCGCACAGTCCGTATCAGTTGTCCCTCCGGAGTGTCCCCAAGCTTCTTTCTGAGACGCTTCACATACACACTGAGGGTATTATCGTTTACAAACTCTCCAGCCTCATCCCAGATATTCTCCAAAATCTGATTCCTCGTCAGCGTTTGTCCGCGATGGTTCAGAAAAATAAGCAGCAGCTTATACTCCATTGCCGTCATAACAATCTCTTCCTGCCCTGCATAAACCCTTCCGGTCTGCAGATTCACCTGATTGTCACCGACCGTCGCGATATGTGCCGCCGGCTCTGCCGTCTGAGAAGTTCGTCTTAAGATTGCTTTCATTCTCGCCAGAAGCTCCCGGATTCGGAAAGGCTTTGCAATATAATCATCCGCTCCCTGCTCCAGCGCCATGACTGTGCTCACCTCATCGTCGCAGGCCGTCAAAAACAGGATCGGCGCCTTACTGTCTTGCCGGATCTCCCTGCAGACCTGATAGCCGTCGCCATCCGGCAGCATAACATCCAAAAGGTAAAAATCAATTTCCTGCCGGCCTTTTATCATCTCCACAGCCTCCGAGACGGTCGAAGCGGTCAGCACACGGTATCCCTCCTGCAGCAGGGCAAATTTTAACCCCTCCAGAATAATCCCATCATCTTCCACAATCAAAACTGTCATTTTGCGTTCTCCTCCGCAAAGCTCTCATATTTCTTCATTCTCATATGCACCATCACATTCTTCATCCCTGCAGCCGTTTTTATCTCTGCCTCTGTCCACGCCCAGATACTGTTTATCAAATATTCTCCTTATCAAATATTTTCATTGCGGATGCTCTCAAAAATATCCCCGCCGCGCTTTGTCTCAAAGCAGAACAATGTCAGTGAAAGCAGCGCCGCGCCTGCCAGTATCACAGAGGCCGCCGTCCATGCCAGAGAAATGGGAAGCTGCATATTCCCCAAAATTACATGTATTCCGGTCCGGACAATGCAGATCAGCACTCCCGCGAGAATCCCCGCCTGCAGCAGCGCCCGGAAAAAAATTCCTCCGCATTCGTACAGCAGCATCCTTTTCATTTGCCCTGATGTCATTCCAAGAGACCGCAGGACTGCAAACTCCTGACGGCTTCCCAATATCCAGCCCCGGATCGAATTAAACAAATTCAGCAGGCAGATGACAGAGGTAAGAGCCACAAAGCAGGCCAGCAATATATCCGCAGTCTGCAGAATTGCCTTTGCCATCGTTGCCGTATACCCTGATTCCACCAGGAAAATCCCGCTGTCATTTTGCTCACTCAGTCTCCTCAGTCTGTCCGGGAGGTCCGTTTCCTCCCCATTCATGCGAAGCAGAAGATACGGACTCACAAGCATATTTCCCTCTTTTCCGGCTGTCATATCTGCAATTCGTCCCGCGGTCTTTGTATTTACAATCAGCCAGATAAAGTTTGTTCCCAGGTCTGTCACGTATTCTTTCAGCTGCTCCTTCGTGAGCAATCCGGCTACCTCAAGGGACATCTCCATGTCTCTTTCTTCCTTCCCGGAATAAAAGCTGACCGGAATTACGCCGCCCTGTTCGAGATCCGTCATTGCTCCAATATGATAAAAACGATACCGTTCCGGCCTCATGCCCCAGACAGACAGCGAATCCGTAGAGATATCTCCCTCATTCACCACCAGAGCGGCATTCTGCTCTTCATCCAAGAGCTTCTCCGCATCCGCCCCGGCCGCCCGGGCCAGATCTAGCAGCGTATCGTCATCCATCGAAACGATATTGACAAGCTGCCGGTCATCAGGCGTCAGATCGCGGTATTCCTCCTCTGACAATTTTCTGTGATAGTACAGATCATAAATATCATGGCATGCGTCCCAATACTCCTGGCTGTATACCGTCTTTGAAACCTGTCCTGCAAACATAGCGTCGCTCCATTCCAGCACACGCTCCACCCCCGGATCTCCGGTGATTTCCTGTTTCAGGGCCTCAAACTGTGTCCTGTCCTCCCCGGTATAGGAATTATATACCATATAATCATACAGCTCAGGATTCGTGGTAAAATCTGACCTCATGAGCTTCACTGAAATGATACGGTGCACTGCGCTGGAGCCGAAAGCCGTGACAACCATAAGAACCATAAATACCCCGGCGGCAGCAGCGGCAGACTTCGTTTTTTTCCCCCGTCTCGCCATGGTATTTTTCGCCAGCATCCCTTCCGCGCCGGCAATACGGATCACCTTCGGGCTGATGCGGTACTGTCTGCTTCTCTTTTCCACATTTCCGCGAATACATTCCACCGGGCCGATTTTTCCGATCTTCCGCGCCGGAAGCCACGCTGAGATCACCACGGTCACAACGCTGAACGCCACCGTTAATACAATGTTTTCCGGTGATATTTTGATCCCGGCAGGGCATGCCTCCACGATTTCCTCCAGCCCCATAAAGACCCCGATCATCGGCCGGAGCTTTGCCATCGCAGCATAGATAACAGCAATTCCCAGCAAAATCCCCACTGGAAGCGCAAAAATCAAAAGAGAAAAAGCTTCATAAAATATACTGCTGCGTTTCTGCCTGCCGGTGGCCCCGACAGAGCAAAGCATTCCGAGGTACCTGCTGCGCTCCTGAAAGGACATATTGAATACATTATATATCAAAAGCAGGGAACACGCTATAATCAGAACTATAAAAAACACAGTCATATACCGGGCTGCTGCATTAAACGTAGAATCCGAAGAGTTACCGGAAAAGGAAAGCATGTAGTTGTTAAAATCTATTTCATGATCTCCCGCAATTTCCCGAAGCTCCATAAAATACATAGGAGGAAGCTGATCCAGAGTCAGGAGCATCGACAAATTAAAGGTTTCCGGGACATTCTTCAGCACAGTGAGCGCCGTATATCCTGCCGCCCCGGCGTCCTCATAGGAGGGAGTCTCCATAATCCCCACCACCTTATACGTACCCTTCTGTCCCGTATACTCCTTGTTTTCCCGAAAGCTCTCATTTTCTCCGAAATACGGAAAGCTCTCCGGCACGGCCTTTGTCTCGCCGTATGCCAGGGTAAGCTCATAAAAAGGAAACACGGTCTTTTCCATCTGGCTGTCAGTTCCCGTGACAGAACGTTCAAAAAATGCGGCCTCTACCGTATCGCCCACCGCCAGAGCTGCCCCGTCCTCCAGGGCGCTTTGGCTGACGATAAGCTCCGTCTCACTTTCCGGCAGCCTTCCCTCCAGCACACGAATATTCATCCAGTCAAAGCAGGGCTCTCCGTAGCCCTTTACATTCAGGTAAGGCCGCTCTTTATTTGCCGACTGCTCAAATACCGTGCAGCCGTAGGCTGCGGAGGCTGCCGTCTCCTTTACATAGGAAAGCTGCTCCACCTCTTCCCGTTCCTTCTGCGTGACGCCGTACATACTGACATGCCATTTTCCGTCCTTCAGGGAGGCCACCTCCTCCAGATATGCAATGCCGGTGTCTCTGCCTACAAATACGCAGGTCATAAGCAGCACCATGCAGACGATTCCGGCAAACATGGTCAGAGTGCGTCTTTTATTCTTTTTCATATACTGCCGGGTGACATAAAAAATAACATTTCCCTTCACTGTACATCACCTCCGGTCAGCCGGATCCGCTCATCCCGGATAATACGCCCGTCCTCCAGGCAGAGCATCCGGTCAGCCTGCAGAGCAATGCTCTCATCATGGGTAATCAAAAGCAGCGTCTGTTTTTGACTGCGGTTTGCCTCCTTCAAAAGCCGTACAATCTCCGCCCCATTCTTGCGGTCCAGATTGCCCGTGGGCTCATCTGCCAACACGATGGCCGGATGATTGAACAAAGCCCTGCCGATAGATACCCGCTGCTGCTGACCGCCGGAGAGCTGCCCCGGCAGATTGTTCCGACGCTCTGTAAGCCCCAGGCTCTCCACGATTCTGTCCAGCCGTTCCCGGTCCAGCCTCCGTCCGTCCAGAAGATGCGGCAGCACAATGTTTTCATCCACATTCAGCACCGGAAGCAAATTGTAAAACTGATAGATAAGCCCGATCTGCCTTCTCCGAAAAACCGCCAGCTTATTTTCGTTTAAGGCGTGAATATCTGTACCTCCGATAAATACCTTTCCCTCCGTGGGCTTGTCAACGCCGCCTAAAATATGCAGCAGTGTGGATTTTCCGCTGCCGGAGGGGCCGACGATGGACACAAATTCCCCGGCCTCCACCGAAAAGGAAACGTCGTCCAGCGCTTTTACGCAGGCGTCTCCTGTACCGTATACCTTTGAAAGATTTTCACATCTGAGAATTTCCATAGAAAATGCCTCCTGTCTTTGATAATTTTATCATACAGGAGGCACGTGACACTACCGTGAATTTTAAAGTGACAAAATTGTCATTTATATGATTGAATAAACTGTTCTTTTATACCTCAACCAGCTCATACTCTTTTGAACCGATCCCCAGCTTCACCGCTGCTTCCACCGTGAGAAGCCCATTTTTCGATTCGATCCGCTCCACAAGATGATCTCTGCCCGGGTCATCGGATGCATAGACGAGATCCAGGCAAGCCTGATCGATCGCCACCGGATCCAGGGAGGCAAGAATGCCGATGTCCTTCATGCAGGGATCCTCCGCCACCGCACAGCAATCACAGTCCACGGACATGTTCGCCATGACATTTACAAACGCCATATTGCCCTTGAAGTATTTCACTACAGAGGAAGCGGCGTCCGCCATAGACTCCAGGAAGGAATCATGGTCAGAGGTCCAGAATGCGTCAATATCTCCTACGCCGTGAATGTATTTCTTGCCGTAGCCGGAGGCTACTCCGATGGAAAGCTGCTTCAGCGCTCCGCCGTAGCCGCCCATGGGATGACCCTTAAAATGCGAGAGCACCAGCATGGAGTCATAATTGCCGATATGGCTTCCCACATAGTTTTTCTTGATCTTCAGTCCGTCCGGGATCTCCAGCTCCAGATCCGGCTTATCCGCATCCAGAATATCCACCGGGAACAGCCTGGAAAAGCCGTGCTTCTCCATCGTCTCCAGGTGCTTTTCCGTCGTATCTCTTGAGCCCTCGTAGGCCGTATTGCACTCTACAACGGTTCCCTTCACATAATCCACCATCGGCTTCCAGAATTCACCGCGAAGAAAATTTTGGTTGCCCTCCTCGCCGGAATGCACCTTGACCGCAACCTTCCCTTCCAGCTCCTTGCCGACCAGTTTATACAGCTCCAATACCTTTTCCGGTGTGATTTCTCTTGAAAAATAAACCTTTGATTTCATTTCTGGCTCCCTCCTTCAGTTCCGTTTTTTCTGAATATTGTACCACGGATACATCTATTTCTCAATCATTTTCTATCCCCCATCCGGGGATACTTCATCATCTCATTTTACTTTCATTTACAGATCAAAATTCTCCCGCATATCCTTTTCTCTGTTAAAGATATCGTAAATGCAGGGCACTACAAACAGCGTCAGAAGTGTTCCGTAAACGAGACCGCCCACCGTAACGATCGCCATAGGCTGTATCATATCGGCGCCCATTCCCATGCCGGCGGCCAGCGGCAGAAGGCCCAGGATGGTCGTGAGGGCCGTCATCAGAATCGGCCGGAGCCTCGTCTTGCCTGCCTCTACGATGGCTGATTTTTTATCCATACCCTCCCGGCGGAGCTGGTTGATATAATCTACCAGAACGATACCATTGTTGACAATAATACCAGACAGCATAACGAAGCCGATCATCGCAATGACGCTGACAGGATTGTCAGTCAGATACAGGCCGAACAGGCCTCCCGTAAATGCCAGCGGAATCGTAAACATGATGATAAACGGCGACAGCAGGGACTGGAACTGAATAACCATGATCAGATACATGAAAACGACTGCCAGTGCAAGCATTTTCAATACCTCGCCCATGGCTTCATTGATCGTCTCATCCTCTCCGGCCATTTTGATGCTGTAGCCCTCCGGCACATCATAGTCCTCCAGCGCTTTTTGTACATCCGCCGATACAAGGCCGATGTTGTGGTCATCGTCGATCTGAGCCGTCACCGTGACATACCGGTTCTGAGACTGACGCTGGATAGAGGAAAATCCTTCTGTATCCTGGAACTCCACTAGCTTGCTTAAGGGAACGTCCACATCCTGGTTTTCTTCATCCTTACCGGTGATGGTAAGCTTTTTGATCTTATCCCTGGTCAGTGTCTCATCCGCATCGCTGACCACGATAACAGAATAATCCTTAGACATCGTGGAAAGCGTAGTCGCGCTGGAGGCCTCCGCAAGCTTCGCCTGCAGCATCTGGAATACCTGGGCCGTCGTCAGCTGGTAGCTCATGGCCGCATTTTTGTCAACCACCAGCCGCAGCTCCAGCGTCTTCTCGTCAATTCCGTCGGATACCTCTGCCGTACCCTCCACGGTCTTTACGATGTCCGCCACCTCGCCGGCCATACGCTTCAGCTCATCCAGGTCACGTCCCTGAATCTGAACAGAAATGCCGCTGCCGCCCAGAGCCGACATATCCATGGTGGAGGTCTCTACATTCACTTCACAGTCCAGATCCTCCGTCCGGTCCAGGATCTCCTTTTCCAGCTCCTTATTGCTGATCGTCTTATTCTCATCCAGCAGCACGTACATGGATACCTGCTCTGTATCGCTGCTGCCGCCTCCTCCCATGAGGCTCATGCCGCCAGAGCCGTTCATCGCTCCGACGTCCGTCACATCCTGAATGGAAAGGATCCGCTCTATTACTTCATCTGAAAGCGCCGCCGTCTCCTGCAGCGTGCTTCCCTCCTTCGTCTGAACCGTCACACTTACCTGCGTGCTGTCCATTTCCGGCATAAAAGCAGTACCCTTTGAAAGCGCCAGATAGCCGGAATAGCCCAAAAGTCCCAGGGCCAGCAGCAGTACAAGGAATTTCAACTTCAGAGAGCCCCTCAGCAAAACCCCGTATCCGCTCTGGATCAGATTCATGACCCGGGATTTCTTTTCCGTTGTCTTTCTCAAAAGTCCCGCGCCCATCATGGGAACCACCGTCAGCGCCACCGCCAGACTGGCCAACAAAGAAAAGGCGATCGTCAGGCCCATGTCCACGAAAAGCTGTCTCGTGATACCCTCCGTAAATACGATCGGAAGGAAAACGCAGATCGTAGTCATCGTAGAAGCCGCGATGGAGCCGGCTACCTGGTTCGCACCCTCCACGGCCGCCTTTTTAGCCGGAACGCCGAGACTTCGCAGCCGGTATATATTTTCAATTACAACGATGGAGTTATCCACCAGCATACCGACTCCCAGCGCCAGACCGGAAAGGGAAATAATGTTCAGGCTGATGTTGCTGAAATACATCAGTACCAGCGCCGTTACAATACTGATCGGGATCGAGCAGGCAATCACCAGCGTAGGCCGGAAGCTCTTCATAAAGATCAGCAGAATCACAATAGCCAGCACCGCACCGGAAAGAATATTGTCCAATACGGAATCTACCACAAGATCAATGTAAATGCCCTGATCCATCAGCTTCACGATATGGACGTTCTCGTTGGATTCCTCAAGCTTTGCGAACCGGCTCTTGATGCGGTCGGAGACGTCGCCTGTGGAGTAGCCGGACTGCTTCTGCATCGTAAACACAACTCCCGGATGGCCGTTCACACTGGCGTAGATCGTATCGCTGTCGTCTATGACCGTCACGTCCGCCACATCCGAAAGACAGATCGGGTCCACGTCATCCATGTGAAGGTTCAAAAGCATCAGATCCTCCAGCCCCTCCGTATCCGTCAGCTTATTGCCGATACGCACCAGGAAGTCAACGCCGTCCTCCGTCACATAGCCCGCGGGCATACTGAAGTTCTGCGCCGCCAGAATTCCCTTTATCATATCCTTTGTAATAATCTGTGTCACGTCGGCCTGCTTGTAAGCGCTCTCCTTCTGATCCTTGATCTGCTCCAGCGCCGCATCAAGCTGCTTCTGCCCGGCGCTCAGCTCGGCCTTGCCCGCCGCCATCTCAATGGTAGCCGAAATCTTTGCCGCATTCAGCTGGGCCGTCGCCTCCGATACCGTACTCTGCCCGGAAGCGATCTTGGCCTTCGCATCCTCAAGCTGCTTTTTCGCCGCCTGCAGCTGCGTCCGCCCGGAGCTTATCTGCACCTTGCCCTCTGCAATGGCCGTTTTGCCCTGCTCCAGCGCCACCATCTGCTCCGGCATTGCATCTATATTCTTCTGGAGCTCGGCAATACCGTCATCTACCTGAGCCTTTCTTGTGATCAGCTCCGACTTGACGCTGTCCATGCTGGACACCATGGCATAATAATCCCCGGAGGTATTTACCCCGATGGCTGCCAGAGCCGCCAAAGCATCTGCCTTTGTCTTTTCATAGGCGGCCTTCTCCGCCTGCTTTGCCTGCAGCTGGCTCTGAAGAGAGACAAGATCCGAGGACTGGACCAGCTGCTCCAGCTCATCCTTCGACAATCCCCCGGCATCCTGAATGATCTCATCAATATTAAGAACAAAATCGTCCTGACCGACCACCGGGGCAGAAGTACCCTGTCCTGGCTCTGACGCCGGAATATTCTCATCCAGTATCTCGTCCTGCTGATCCGATACATCCGCCGCCATGATTTCATCCTCTGACGACTGCGTTTTCACCGTACCGTTTTCCTGCAGGCTTGCGCCGAAAGCTCCGGCATCCTCTGACTGCAGGCCGGACTCCGCACTGCGTCCCGAAACGCTGCCGCCTGTTCCTGTCTGACTATTATCCGGCGCCCCGGTCTGATTGTTCCCCGGTGCCTCCGTCTGACTATTGCCCGGCGCCTCGGTCTCCACAGTCCCGCCCAAAGCGGCGATCTGGCCCTCCAATATTTTGATTTCCTGATCCAGGCGGACAATCTGGGCCTCCAGAAGTGCGATCTGGCCCGGCGCTGCCTCCAGCTGCTGAATCCCTGTCTCAATCTGTGTCTTCTGGGCCGCCAGAGCCTCCTTCTGCACCGGAAGCTGCTTCAGCGCGGCCTCTCCCGCCAGAAGCTCCTTCTCCTTTTCCAGCAGCTCGCTCTCAGAGGTATCCAGGGCCTGCAGGCCGGACTCCACCTCTGCCAGCTTCTGGTCAATCTGCACCTGTCCGGTGATCATCTGGGAGGTGCCGGAGCTGAGCTGGCTCTCCGCCTGGGAGGTCTGATCCACCAGCTGGCCCTGGCCGCTCTCCAGCTTATCCTTGCCCTCATCCAGCTCCGCCTGGGCATCCTGGATCTCCTGCTCGGCCTCTTCAAACTTCTTGTCCAGGGCAGCGATGACCTTTTCATTTACTGCGTCCAGCTTATCCTGCCGCAGCATCACCTGCACCTGCTCCTCTATCGTACCATTGGCGCTGACGGAAGCCACGCCCTCGATACCCTCCAGCTCCGGGAGGATTTCATTATTTACCAGCGTGGTCAGCTCGCTCTGGGTCATATCCCCGGCTTCCATGGCCGCTACCATGACCGGCAGCATATCCGGATTCAGCTTCATAATAATAGGGCTGCCCACCGAGTCATCCCAATATCCTTCTATCTGATCCAGGCTCTCCCGCATCTCTATCGTCACAGCATCCATGTTGGCATTCTGGGAAAACTGCAGAATAACGGTGGAAATATTTTCACTGGAAATTGAATTGATCTCCTCGATATTGCTGATCGTCGCCATGGACTGCTCCACCGGCTTGGTAACGATCGTCTCCACCTCCTCCGGGCTGGCTCCCGGATAAACCGTATACACGACTGCATAGGGCAGAGTCATATCCGGCAGCAGATCCGTCTGCATGCTGGTAAAAGATACATAGCCCAGAATAATCACTAAAACCACCCCGACGATGACGGTATAGGGGCGCTTGACGCTGTAACGTGATAACATAAGTTTCCTCCTGCTCTGTCATTCTTTCGCTGTCTTATTCTGCTTAATATCTTATTCTTCTCGCCTTCAAAGTCAAGAACATGAAAGCAATTTATAAAGATTTCATATTTATAAAGAACAAGGCTGGAGGCGCGCTTACAGTTTTTTCAGATGTGTCTGGTACGTGACGGCAAACAGCACCACGGCCAGAGCCGCCGCCAGGTAATCCGTCACCGGCTGACTGGCCGCAAGCATCCTTGCCGAGTCAAACACATTCTGAAAAATCAGCAGGATCGGTATGTAGATCAGCCCCTGCCTGCTGACAGACAAGATCAGCGCAGGCAGAGCCGCACCCGTCGCCTGTATCGCATTGATGAACACAAACAAAATCCCCATCACAGGCCCGGAATAAATATACGTCCGGGCAAACTGGATGCCGTAATCATACGCATCCGGATTATCCAGAAACGCTTTTACAAGAACGCCCGCCCCGAAGTAGCAGATAGCAGTCATAATCATGCTCAGGCAAAATGCCAGGGCCAGGGAAAATTTCATAACGTCCATATACCGCTTTCTGTTGCCCGCCCCGTAGCAGTAGCCCAGAAGCGGCTGGATCCCGCTTCCAAGACCGATCAGCAGCATAACCACGATCATATTTACCTTCATGGCGACGCCCAGGCCGGCCACCGCCATATCTCCGTAATTCGCCATCAGGTTATTGATAATAATATTCGATACACTCAGCAGAATGCTGTTCAGGGACGCCGGAATACCGATGGCCATAACCCCTGATGCAACACCGTTTCCCACCGCGTAGTCCTTCGGCCGGATAGACAGCATGGATTTTGGGGAAGCAAGGTGTACGACGTAAAAGCCCGCCGAAAAAATATTTCCGATCACCGTAGCGATAGCCGCCCCGGCAACATTCCAGCCAAAGCCAAGAATCATCAAGGGATCCAGTACAATATTCATCAGATTACCGATGATCATTCCCATCATTGCCGTTTTGGCTTTCCCCTCCGCCCGGATGATGTTGCTGAAGGAATTGCTGACGATCAAAAAAGGAATCCCCAGCGCTACAATATTCAGGTACTGCGCGGCATATTCCATTGTATCGCTGCTGGCGCCCACGGCCCGGCAGATCGGTTTCACGAAAATCCAGATAAAAACCATTGCTATGATTCCGATGATGAAGCCGCTCCAGAAGCAAAAGGCAGACGTCGTTTTCGCCTTTTGCTCCTTTCCCTCTCCCAGCATTCTGGAGATCAGGGAGGTCCCGCCGATGCCAAAAAGCATACCTACCGCCATGAAAAGCAAAAATACCGGCGTAGCCACCGATACGGCCGCAACCATATAGGCGTCTTTAGTCTGGCCGATAAAAAAAGTGTCCGCCAGATTGTACACCAGCACCATGAGCATGCTGACGATGGACGGGATCACGTTGGTGATAACCGCTTTGGGCACCGGCGCATTTTCAAAAATTTCTGTTGTTTTATCTCTCATCTCTTATTCCTCCTCTGTCACAAATTCCCGGATGACATTTTCATAGATCCGGCGCAGCATATCGTTCAGCTGCCGCTCCTCTTCCTGGGTAATTCCTTCAAACAGCAGACGCTCCACCCGTTCCAGCTCCTTCTTATCGGTTTCAATGATCTCCTTTCCCTTCTCCGTCAGAAAAATAGGCTTCATCCTTGTTCCCGGCGCCGCCTCCTCCCGGCAAATCAGCTGCTTTTTCTCCAGAAGCTTCAGAATGTGTATGACGCTGGTATGCTTTACGCCAAAGAAGTCCGCTATCCCGGACAGCGTATTTTCCGGGGCTTCGTGAAAGGCCAGATAAATCAGCGTGTCCATCTGCGGCGCTGTCAGCCCATACTGTTTCAGGGCACGGTTGCGCCCTCTCTGCATTGCAACGTGTATTTTTTTCACATATAATCCTGTTTCTATCATATTCCCGCCTCCTTTTATGTAGCAAGCTACATATTATGATAAATTTCAGGGAATGTCAAGAAGCTTTGCTGCAAAAGCCTCCGGCATTCCCCGAACGTCCTTTCTCATCTTGATTTTTCATAATCCTTCAGTGCGGCAATGGCCTGTCCTGACAGCGGCAGCAGCGCCGCCATATTAAAAATCGTCATCAGCCCGATGCCAACGTCCCCCAGATCCCAGACGAAGGTGTACGCAGCCAGCCCTCCGACAAACAGCATCACCAGCGCCACAATTTTGTAAACAGTCTGAGATACCCAATTGTCTCCGAAAAGATACGCCACATTTGGCCTTGCATAAAACAGGATGCCGATAAAAGTGGAAAAGCTAAACAGAAGCAAAATAACCGCTGTAAAAATAACGCCGAAGCTTCCGAAATGGAACCGCATGGCCTCCTGCAGAAGGTCCATGCCCACCAGCCCTTCGATCCTTTCCGCCGGAACCAGAAGCATAATCAAGGCCGAACAGCTGCAAATTACAATCGTATCCACAAATACCCCGAAGGCCTGCAACAGCCCCGCCTTGGCCGGATGATCAACATCGGCAGCCGCAGCCGCACATGGCGCCGAGCCGGAGCCTGCCTCATTGGAAAACAGCCCCCGCTTGACGCCGTTCATCAGCACCGCGCCGAAGCCTCCGGCTGCCGCCTGCCGGAATCCAAAGGCCTCCGCAAAAATCCTCTGAAAGACGGCCGGCAGCGCCCCGGCATTCTTTACTATAATGAAGATCGTCATCAAAAGATAGCAGCCTGCCATGACGGGCACAATGACATCCAGCACCTTCACTGTCGCGTTTTTGCGCAGCACAATGACTGCTGCGGCTGCCACCAGAACAATCGTGGTATACAGCGGCGGAATGTGAAGCGCATTGTCCACGGCAGAGGTCACAGAATTGCCGATCACCTGGCTGATGCCGCACCAGCAGATCAGACCCGAAACGGCAAACAGCGCCGCGGTCAGGCTGTACCTGCGAGGTCTGTCCGCGTGCTTCCTTTTTCTCATCATAAAGGAATGAATATAATACGCAGGCCCTCCGCGGTATCCTCCGTACAGAGGATCCTTCTGCTTATAAATCTGAGCCAGCGCCGCCTCTGCAAAGGCCGTAGAGGAACCGAGAAGCGCCATCAGCCACATCCAGAACACAGCTCCCGCTCCTCCGGCAGAAATCGCGGCGACCACTCCCACCAGATTGCCCATTCCGACTCTCGTGGCCGTGGACACGATCAGAGCCTGCAGTCCTGAAATACTGTTTTTCTCCGTCGTTTTCTTTTTTTCCGCCGCAATGCGCAGCATATCCGGGAACAGGCGGATCAGCACAAACCTCGTCCGAACCGTAAAATAAATCCCCGCCGGAACGAGAATCAGGACCAGCAGAGAAAGCCCGGCAGTCCCGCCGCCCGGAACCGGAATCGTAATCAGGTCACCCCACATAAAATCATACAGTACACGAATCATCTCCATACCAACACCTCACTGAATTCAGTATAGGTGGAAAATATGAATTTGTAAAATTGATAGTTAAAATGAATACCATCTACTTTTTAGATGATTGATCTGCCCCGGGCAACCGGCCTTTGCAAATGGTTACGTCAGGTTCTGAAGCAGCATGATGTGATACATTTCGTCCTTTATTATCCGGGCGAGTACCGCATTCACGCCCTCATCGTTTATCACCCTCATATGCATTTTATACTGACTGACCGCCGCCTTTTCAGCCTCTATGTCAGCCGCGGCCATTCTTCCGATATTTTCCGAAATGTTCAGATATTCCGGCGTCCACATTTTTCTCGTCCCGTTCTTCTGCATGGCCGTAAAATCAGCCCGACCGCCCAGAAGAAAAATCAATTCTCCCAGCTTCTGCAGGTGTACCATTTCTGCCATCGCAATTCCTAGAATCGTTTTCGCCAGCGGACATTTTTCACAGGACAGACTGTTTTCATGGTTAATGTACTGCGCGATCGCAGACATTTCAGAAACAGAGCCGCAGTAATCCACACTGAGCAGATTCGCATACGTCTGGTTCTTCTCCTTTACCCGGACCGGCGGATAGGGCAGATCCATCATAATTGGTTTTACACCGGAAAAATTGCAGGTATTTTCCAGATGAGACATTTTTTCTTCCATAATTGCGCACTCTCCTAAACGCTCCTTCTATCATAATATATTACGCAGCTCTCATCCTGTGCCCCTCTGCAGCTTTTCCCGCTCTTTCCTTACAGGTGATGAAGATTTCTCCGATATCGCTCCAGCTTTTCCTCTCCCACCGTGTCAATGATCTCATCAATCACCTCCAGCAGCCGTTTTCTGTCCTCCGGCAGGCTTCCCCGGAGTTGAACCGCGTTGGAAGCCCCCATAGCAGCGAAGATCACCGGAATATCAAGGCCTTCGATCAGCATTCTCATCTCCTTATACTTTTCGATTTCTCCCTCCTCCTTCCAGTTTCCGTTCCTGATCTCCTGATACAGCTCTGACTCCGGGTAGATTGTCAGCATATTTGCGCCGATCAGCCTCGGATGGAGCTGGTTGCACACCTCGGCGGTTTTCCTGGCGCCCTCCGCCCCTCTTCCTGCCCCGGAAATGCTGACCAGATAGAAAAAGCTGTAGCTGATGCCCGCTCGGTCCAGCCGCCTGCACTGCTCCAGAATATCCTTTGCCTGATATCCCTTGTTCATAAATTTCAGCGCTTCATCGTCCGCCGTCTCAATTCCGATGGTCAGGCCGTCATAGCCCGCCTTCTGCAGCATTTCCAGCTCTTCGTCTGTTTTTATCGTAATATCGGTGATCCGGGCAAAGCATCCGATGGTCCGGCACTCAGGAAAATACCTGTATACCAGCTCTGCAATGGCCAGCAGCTTATCCGCTTTGAGCACAAAGGGGTTCGCCCCCGTCAAAAAGGTCCGGGAAACGGTGCCCTGCTTCCATAATTTATACTGCTCCTTCGCTTCTATGAGATCCGCCTCCACATCCTCCAGCGGCGACATGCGGAACGCAAAGGGCAGATCCTTGTACAGCGTACAAAATTTGCATCTGTGATGCGTGCAGCCTGCGGTGACCTCCAGCAAAAGAGACGAAGCCTCATAGGGCGGTCTCCATATTGTTCCTGTATAATGCATAAATCCTCACTCCTCACGTTTTTCTGAAAACAGCTCTTAAGAATCCGGCCTGCCGTTTCTGAAAAAAGAGTACAAAAAAGCACAGTTTTCTTCAAGTACTGTCTTTTTTTAATCTCAGTACACTTTTTGATACTATCTTCGAAAAAATACCGTGTCTTGTTTTTGCTTCCGCTTTTGGATATACTGTGGACAGATCATTCATGCGCCCTGTCTCACAGAGCGCCGCAAAAAACTGAAAGAGGAAAAGCAATGGCCGATAACAAATTTAATACCGAAGAAATGATTGCACGATGCGTTCCGATGAGCACGCTGCAGTCCGTGTTGAGCGGAAAATGGAAAATACTGATTCTCTGGTACGTGACCTTCTACAGGGTTCAGCGCTTCGGAGAGCTGATGCGCCGTCTGGAGGGCATCACGCAGTCCACCCTGACAAAACAGCTCCGGGAGCTGGAGCAGGACGGCTTTCTGCACCGGGAAATTTACAGGGAAATCCCGCCCCGGGTGGAATACACCCTGACAGAGCTGGGCGAAAGCTTTGTCCCGGTGCTCCAGACCATGATGGCCTGGAGCGAGACCCATCTCTGCCCGGATTATGTAAACCCATATAAATGATCCTTTCTTTCCCGGCCGGATGTTACCTTCCCTCCGGCAAGGCCGCCCTGCGGTAGATAAACCAGGATATGACCGCCGCCAGCAGTTCCGTCACCCAAAACGCGTGCCATACGCCCCGGGCGCCCAGAAAACGGCTCAAAAGGAAGGCCGCCGGAATAATCACCACCGTATAACGGAGCAGCGAAATCACCAGGGACGGACCGCCCTTTCCCAGCCCCTCCAGCGCTCCAGAGGAGATGACGGAAACCGAGGACACAATAAAACCGAGGCTGATGATCCGCAGGGCCTCTGCTCCGATGCGGATAGTCTCGCTGTTCACCGTAAACAGGCCGATCAGCCGGTTTGGATCAAGCCAGCACAGCACCGTTCCCACGGCCATAATCGCCGCCGTCAGAAACAGCGCCGTCATGTAAAGCCCCTTCACCCGCCTGTGCTCCTTTGCTCCATAATTGTATCCGATCAGCGGCCGCAGCCCCTGAACGATTCCGTTTGCCGTCAGATAAATAAAGGTCTGAAGCTTGTAATAGACACCCAGGACAACAACGTAGGCCTGGGAATAAGAAGCCAGTATCGCATTCAGCGACGATACCAGCAGCGACGGCAGCGCCAGATTCAAGGTCGCCGGAATCCCCACCGAGTACAGCCTGAGCACCGTATTTTTTTCAAAGGCTGCGTATTTTTTCCCGATCCTTACATGGATCGGTCTCACAAAATAGATGACGACATAGATAGCCAGGCTGATCGTCTGCCCGATACCGGTAGCCAGCGCCGCCCCTTCAATTCCCATTTCCGGGAAAATGCCGATCCCAAAGATCAAAAGCGGATCCAAAATGATATTGGAGATACAGCCGCACAGCATACTCAGCATGGTCATCGTCATTTTTCCCACCGATTGAAAGACCTTTTCTGCGGTCATACCCATCGCAATGATCACCGCAAAGCTGAAGGCAATGCGGGAATACCGGATCCCCAAATCAACGACCTGCAAATCGTCCGTAAACATCCGCAAAAAGGCCGGCATGATCCCAATGCCTCCGACGGACAAAAGAATCCCGTGCAGAATGCTGAGCAGCAGCCCCTGTGTGGCCGCCGCATTTGCCTTCTTATTTTCCCCCGCTCCCAAAAAGAAAGAAATCACAGCGTTGATTCCGATGGAAAAGCCGATCGTAACCGCATTGATAAAGTTCTGGACCGGATAAACAAGGGAAAGCGCCGTCATGGCATCCTCGCTGATCTTCGCCACAAAAAAGCTGTCAACAATATTGTACAGCGAATTGACCATCATGGACAATACCATCGGCAGCGACATGGACAAAAGCAATGGCAGGACTGGTTTTTCTTTCATAAATGTCTGGTTCATATTTCATTACTCCTCTTCTGTTCTGGTTCCTCACAGATCTGCCATAAAGCGCATTTTTCTGTGATATAACAAAAAGTGTGCTTCAGCGTGACAAGGTCTTTCCTGCTACGTAAAAAGCCACACAACTATCTGATCAGATAATTGTGTGGCGAAAAGTAAGCATGAAACTGTTACGAAAAATCCACTCACGTCTACAAGGAGACGGTTTTATGGAGCTGATTATATACACTGCTCCGGCTGTTTGTCAACTCTTTTTGTCCCCGCAAAGAACAAAACCGTTCCCGCCGCGGTACAGGCCGCCGCAGCAATCAGCATCCGGGACACGCCAAAAGCGTCGATCATTTTGCCGCCCAGGAAATTTCCAAAGACAGAGCCTATGGTAAACGCCGTCGTCACCATAGCCTGGGCTTTTACCTGGTTCTTCTCATCTATCACCTGATTTGCATAATACACAGATGCCGGTACATAGATGCCAAAGGAACCAAGCTGCAGAACCTGCGCAGCATAGATCCCTCCCACATTAGTGCAGAAGCAAAATGCAACGGCCTTTATGGTCCAGCATACGGCGGCTGCGCGAAGAAGCGTTTCCACCCGCACACGTTTTACAAGCTTATCAAAAAATACCATGACCGGTATTTCACAGACCGCCGCCACGGACACGGCAATTCCCATGCTGCCGCTGTCTCCGCCAACGTTTTGTACCATCTGGAACATGTAGGTATTTGTCATAAAGTGAAAAATGAACATAATGACAACGCCAAAAAGAAAAACGGTAAACGTCTTATACTTTTTAAACAGCACCAGAAAGCTGTCCTCACCCGCGCTTTCCCCTGCCTGCCGGTGCACGATTTTAATCTGAAAGCTAAAGGATATTGCTATAAACAGGAGAAAAAGCAAAACAGCAATAACCGGTATGACCGTTACGCCATATTTACCGGTCAGTGCCCCCGCCAGATAGGAAACCAAAGCGTAGGCCACCGAGCCAATTCCTCTGGCGAATCCAAAGTTCACCTTTTCTCCCCGGTTTATGTAGTACATCCCCACGGCATTGACCAGGGGCTGAAGTATGAGCTGCGATACCAACGCCACAAAAAACAAGATACTGACGGCCTTAAATCCATTTCCCACAGCAATCAGCAGCGCCAAAGCGGCCGTACTTACTCCGCTGAGCAGCAGAACCAGCTCCTTTAAAGAAATTCTTCCTTCTTTATCCGCCTTTGCTGCCACCGCCGGCTGCAGCAAGGCAGCAAAAATATTTACCAGCGCCATCATAACGCCGGTCTGTCCCGCCGTGAAGCCTTTTCCGTCCAGGTAAACCGCCGCATACCCGTTTAGCGCACAGAAAATTCCCCAATACGCCGTCTGAATCAAAGCATACCTTACATTCAGAAACCTTTCTGTCCTCTCCATATTCCATCTTAACTCCTTCGTATCCTTCAAATTTTCTTTGTATTGCCGTTATCTCTCTGCGTGGTACCGGACTTTCTGCCTTTCATCACTGATATACCGCACCTTTCCCATATGTATCAATTGTTCATACCGATAGCACTCCGGGGAATGGTCATTTATGATTCCGCAGGCCTGCAGATGGGAAAATACGGTAATAGAGCCCAAATACTTAAAACCCCTCTTCTTCAAATCCCTGCTGATCTGATCCGACAATGCATTGCTCGCTTCTCCCTGTCCATTATGATGCTTCAGATACACCAGGCTTTCATAATCCGAATAGGACCATATGTATTTGTCAAAGCTTCCGTATTCCTCTATGATCCGAAGAAACGCCCTTGCATTTCCTATAATGGCTTCTATTTTTCTTCTGGATTTTATCATGCCCTCTTCAGCCATGATCCTGAGAATATCCTGCTCGGTATACTTTGCGATCTTCTCATAGTCAAAATCAGCAAAGCATTTTCTGAAAATGTCACGTTTTTTCAGCATCATCGTCCAGTTCAGCCCGCATTGCATCACTTCCATAGAAATATACTCAAAATGCTTTCTGTCATCATGGAGCGGGAAGCCCCATTCCTCATCATGATATTTTTGCACAATGCCGCCGTCACAGCACCAACTGCACCTGTTCATAAATTCCTCCTTCACTGTCTTTACTTCTTACTGAAATTCTTTCTCAATATCTTTTTGGATGCCTCGATCTCGTCTGCCACCATGTGCCCGGTCAGCTCAGCTCCTATTTTAATATTTGCATCTACACGCAAATATAATATTATATTCGGATAATTTGTCAATATATGCAAATACAATTCTGTATCAGTATTTATTGCCGATCGGTGGAGTCTTTTTCCCTGCTCTCTGGAGATTTTCGGAGAATCCCGGGAATCAGCTGTGCAAAGCTTTCTTAAGATTTATAGAAGCAGTCAATTTTAATTATCCATTTTCCACAAAATCTTATGTCGTTTTTTATGCGTTACGTGCATTGACTTTAAAGCTCTCCATGGTATAATGATAACATACAAGACATCATACAATCATACATGATACACACATTGATTTGCTGGTGTCTGAAACACGTATCTTTTCATTAAAGGAGGAATATAAAATGAAAAAACCACTGGCACTCGTTTTGACAGCCGCTATGGCCATCTCTGTTTTAGGCGCATCTTCCACCGCTCTTGCTGACGGTCTGGATGATCTGGATCCGGTTACCCTGACAGTCTACTCTCCGGGTAATGAGAACTCCGTTCCGACCAAGACTATTATTGAGTATGCAAGACTTGTTGAGGAAGCTTCTGAAGGAAAAATCACACTGGATGTTCATCACTCCGGAGAGCTTGGCAACGACGCAGAGGCTCTTCAGTCCGCACGTATGGGCACGATCGACCTGATCTTTGCAGGTACATCCGGATTCACAGAGTTCTATGACAACGCAAAAATTCTTGACCTTCCGTTCCTGTTTGACAGCGCTGAGGAAGCTTACGAAGTAACCAACAGCGAGATCGGTGAGGAAATCTTTGCAGACCTTCCCTCCACTGGACTTGTATATCTGTCTGAGGGAGACAACGGCATGCGCCAGATTTCCACTACCAACCGTCCGGTACATACTGCAGATGATGTAGAAGGACTGAAGCTCCGTGTTCCGACCAGCCAGATGTACCTGGACTGCTGGGAGACTCTGGGAGCTAACCCGGTTGCCCTTGCTCTGAATGAGCTGGCTATCGCTCTTTCCAACGGTACTGCAGAAGGTCAGGACAATGCCACCTACCATCTGGTTGCCAACGCTACTTATGATGACATCAAGTATTTCAGCTTCATCAACTATATGTGGATGGGATGCACCATGGCGGCTAACCAGTCTTCCTGGGATGCACTTCCGGCCGAATACCAGGATATTCTGAAAGAGCAGGCAAAGGCTGCCGCTAAATACTCCTTCGACACGATCGCAGAGGATAATGAAACTGCTACGCAGACTCTGAAGGATGCCGGTGTTGAGTTTGATGAAGAGCCGGATATCCAGAGCTTCAAGGATAAGCTGGGCGGTACTGACTACTATACCCGTTATGAGAATGAATCCTGGTACAATCAGGACATCATCGATGCAATCCTTGCAGACTAATTAAATAACGCATAATTTACCGGGCCTTGTCCTGCGATGGATAAGGCCCGTAAAAGTTTAAGGAGAAATCAATGAAAACGATTAGAAAAATTTTGGATATCTTTGTAAAGATCGTATCCGCTATTTTGATTCTTCTGGTTGCGGGTATTGTGACCATGATGCTCACGGAACTTTGCGCGCGTAATTTCTTCAACCATTCCTTCCGCTTCTCAACAGAGCTCTGCGGATTTATGTTTATGTGGATGGCCTTTCTCGGAGTTATTGTCCTCTACGACCAGGATAGATTAATCGTACTGGATGTATTGTATGCCCATGTTTCGGAAAAAGTTCAGAATATTTTCTGGTTCATCGGAAAAATTGCCGGCATTCTTCTCGGCGTTGTCATGGTCATGGCATACTGCGGTATGTACAAAATCAACAGCACCAGTTACTTTTCCACAATGCAGTTTTTGTCCAAAGCATGGCATTTCCTGCCAATGGCAATCGCAGGCGTCTTTCTTGCTGTAGACTCTGTTTATCAGATAGCGGCAAAGCTTATGGGCATTGATGGAAAAGCTGAAGCATAAAGGAGGAAATCAGATATGGCTATATTTTTTATTACTTTTTTCGTCCTGCTTATCATCGGCGTTCCCATCAGTATCTCCATCGGCGCCAGCGCCGTTCTGGGATGCCTGTCTCTTGGTTACCCACTGATGGTCATCGGACAGAAGATGGTCACCGGGATCGATTCCTACCTTCTGATTGCGATTCCGCTCTTCGTACTGGCAGGAAATCTGATGAATGCAGGTAAAATAACAGATAAAATATTTAACTTCTGTAAAGAGCTGGTAGGCTGGATTCCCGGCGGTCTTGGTCATGCAAATATCGTGGCAAGTATCATTTTTGCCGGCATGTCCGGAAGCGCAGCGGCAGATGCCGGCGGACTCGGAACCATCGAGATGGAAGCCATGACTTCAAATGGCTACAGTGAGGAATTTTCCGGTGCTGTTACTGCCGCCTCCTCCGTTATCGGGCCGATTTTCCCACCAAGTATTCCGCTGATCATTTATGGAGCGACTGCCAGCGTCAGTGTTGCTCAGCTGTTCATGGGCGGCGTACTTCCGGGTCTTATCATGGGACTGGCCCTGATGATCCTGGTATTTATCTTTGCGGTAAAATACAAATTTGAAAGGCATCCTTTCCATTTTAAAATTATGATTCGGCAGTTTTTCAGCTCAGTACTTTCCCTGATTACTCCGTTGATCATCCTGGCTGGCTTTACTACCGGATGGTTCACCCCGACAGAGGCTTCCAGTATTGCAGTTGCCTATTCTCTGGTCATCTCTTTGTTTGTTTACCGGACAATGGACTGGAAGACATTCAAGAAGTGTCTGCTGGAATCTGCAATTACCTCCGCGAATACTCTGTTCATCATCGGTACATCCACGTTGTTCACCTATGTACTGGTAAAAGAAGGGGTTTCTCAGCAGATAGCTAACTTTATCTTGGGTATCAGCAACAATCCGGCTGTTATCCTGCTGATCATCAACATCATCCTTCTGATCCTTGGTATGTTCATGGAGCCTGGCGCTATCCTGACTCTGATGCTGCCGGTACTTCTGCCGATCGTAAAACCGCTTGGTATCGATCTTGTACACTTCGGCGTTGTCATGGTTCTGAATCTGATGATTGGCCAGGTTACCCCGCCCTTCGGCGTATGCCTGTTCATTATCTCCGATGTGGCAAAGATCAAGCTGGACAAATTGTACAAGTCCATCCTGCCATTCCTGATTCCTCTGCTCATTGTACTCTTCATGTGTACCTACATTCCGGGAATCGTCACATGGCTGCCCTATGCACTTGTTAAATAATAAAGATACATACCGTAAGTATTCACTGCTGCAGGAAATTTTCAGAGTTTCCTGCAGTATCTCTGACAAAAAGAGCTGCTGCTTCCTGAATTCTCAGGTCGCACCAGCTCTTTTTCATATCGTAAGCTTCTTTTAATTCTGATAGTCTTTACTGGACACCAGGTCTTCACCCACCCGCTCCAAATGCTCCAGAAGCTTTTTCTGCGCGGTCTCAGCATCTTTATTCTTGATACTCTCCAGAATCGCCCTGTGATACGGAATACAGTTGTCAATATTCTGGTCGATCTTGAAGGTTCTTTCACGGAACCGGCGAAGCCTCTTAATGATCTCTTTGTTGATCGATATCAGCAGCTGATTATGGCTGCATTCAACGATCAATGTATGAAACTTTTCATCCAGCAGAGCAAGTTCGGAACTGTCCTTCGCTTCTGCGGCTTTCACCGTCTTTAGGAAATTTGTCTCCAGCTTCTTAAACTCCTTAGCTGTACAGCGCTCCACGGCCAGGCGGACTGCCAGCGGCTCAATGGCCATACGGACTTCATTGAAATCCTTCAGCTCCACCTCGTTATCCCGGAACCATCCGGCCAGCTCCTCACTGTTAATCTCCTCTTTTCGTGAAACAAAGGCTCCTTTTCCCTGGATGATTTCTACCATTCCTTTTGCCTGCAGCAGACGAAGCGCCTCACGTACGGAACCTCTTCCAATACTGAGTTCCTCACAGAACACCTTTTCTGAAGGAAGTTTATCTCCGATCTGTACCTTATCATTCAAGATATATTTTTTTATCTCCTCTTCCACCTGCTGCACTACCGATACTTTTTCTATTGCCTTCATCTGCTTATCCCCCAATTATTGCTGTAATACCTGCGCCAAACCCTATCCATCTCAGGCGGCATCACATATTGCAAAAAACGTATAAAACATAAAAATAATGATTATTATACCATAGTTTTAAAAAAATGGCTGTTAATATTTTCAAAATTTAACAGCCATTTTCCTGTTTTATATTTTAAATTTTCTGCTTTCAGATAAACCGCTTTTCTGCTACGCCATCAGCTCTTCAATGACTTTTTTCTGCTCATCTGTCATAGGCTTGAACGGGGAACGGCACATGCCGCAATCCACACCGCGAAGCGTCCATGCATATTTTACCGCATTGAAAATGCCGACGCTCACCATAGCCTCTACACGAAGATTGATCTGCTCCTGTACCTTCAGAGCCTCAGCAAAATTACCAGCCTGATACAATTCTCTTACTTTCAGGAACAGCGGTGCAAACAGGTTAACGGTAGTACCGATCGTCGCTGTTGACCCCATAGACAGTGCACCTAAAAACTGTTCATCAAAGCCATTAAAAATTACCTTTTCCGGATAAGCCGTGTGCATACGCTCCATGGCGTAAAGATTCTGAGAAGTATGCTTGATACCGATCATATCCGGGTTATCCAGCAAACGCTTTGCGTTTACTTTGTTGAATTCAATACCGGTAAACTGCGGTATGTTGTAAATGATTCCCGGAAATCCCGGCACTGCATTCAATACATCCTCATAATAGCTGAGAATCTCATCCATAGTAAAATGATAATAATACGGCGGAATCATGGATACCGCTTTTGCCCCTGCGTCCTTCGCATGCTGCGCAAGCTCAATTGCATCTGCTGTACGGATCGTACCTACATGGGCAATGACAGGAACAGCGCCTGCCACCTCATCCAGCACCTCTTCCACTACCCTTTTCCGTTCTTCTGTGGTAAGCAGGAGGCCTTCTCCCGAGGAACCGCAGCAATAGAAGCCTTCCACCCCATCCTTCATCTGCTGACGGACAAGCTCACGTAATGCATCATAATTTATGCTCTGATCCTCATTCATCGGAATAATCAGAGCAGAAAAAATCTTCTGAAGCTCTGCCTGATTTACCATGCGGTCCATCCTCCATCCATAATAACATTTGATCCAGTCATATATTTGGATGCATCAGAGGCAAGGAAAATAATAGCGCCATTATATTCATCCTCCATGGCCATTCTTCCAATCGGAATACGTGCACAGTAATTTGCCTGGAAGTACTGATCCTGAGTGTCTCTCCATACACCGGACGGGGTAAAGGTATTCACGCGGATACCATCTCTTCCCCAATAAGTAGCCAGATATCTGGTCAGATTATAGATACCTGATTTTGCTGCGGAATACGCAACCGGTTTGATGAACGGAACACCCGTCATCTCTTTCTTATATGCATAAATATCCTGAACCGGCGATACCATGCCATAGATAGAACCAACGTTGATGATAGAACCGCTCTTGCCGGCATTCTTCATTCTGGCGCCTACTGCCTGACAGGTCAGGAAGGTTCCTACCAGATTGACCTCAACTACCTCCCGGAATACTTCCTCCGGAAAATTCTCAAAGGGTCCTGATACCTCTGGCGGAGCACTGGGCTGTGTGTCAATACCCGCATTGTTTACCAGAACATCCGGGCTTCCCCATACGCTCTCAATATCATC
>JAUNGD010000020.1 GCA_030524705.1 Lachnospiraceae bacterium
CAGAGAACAGCGTGATATTTCGGATCAGCCTTCCCGGCTCTCCCATGGTCTCCGTGACGGTCATGGACATTCCCAGCGCAACGCCGGCCTGGGGAAGCAACGTGATTCCCAGATACTTTCTGATCGTATCGCTGCACTTCATCCATTTGGCTCCGGCATACGCGCCGACGCATTTTCCGCCGGAACGGAAAATAATATATGTAATGCCGATTCCCACAATCGCAATATTGCTGAATACGCTGAGCTCCAGCTCCGCTCCGCTGAGCACAAAGAACAGTACGAACAGCGGCGCCGTCCACCGGTCCGCCCGCGCCATCATGTCCTCGGAGAAATCACAGATATTGCAGAATATCGTTCCCAGCATCATACATACCAGCAGAGAGGAAAATCCGATCTCGATGCCGCCCACCTCAAACTTCAGCATGGAAAGCGCCACCGTAAACAGCACAAAGGTAATCACAATGGAAAGCCGGCGGCTGTTCGACTCAAAATAACGCTCTGCAATCGTCAGGAGCCAGCCCATCAGGGAGCCCAGCAGCAGAGATAAAACGACCTCCAGCAGCGGCTGTACCAGAACAGAAACGACGCTGACGCTTCCGCTCTCAAGAGCGTTTGCCACGCCGCAGGATACTGCGAACACCACAAGCCCGATGGCGTCATCCAAGGCCACAATCGGCAGCAGGATCGTCGTCAGAGGCCCCTTCGCCTTGTACTGGCGAACGACCATCAGAGTAGCCGCCGGAGCCGTTGCCGTCGCAATCGCGCCCAGTACCAGAGCCATAGAAATACTTACCACATCCGGCATCAGGAAATGCAGGCCTATCATCGCCGCGTCCACAAATACCGTGGCAGTAAGGGCCTGCGTAAAAGCAATCACGGTAGCCTGTCTTCCGATCGCCCTAAGCTGTGAAAGCCTGAATTCATTACCAATATCAAAGGCGATAAATCCCAGGGCCACATCACAGAAAATCGCATACTCCTTTACATTTTCCGCACTGACGAAGCCAAGACCGCGGATGCCGAACTGTCCAAGCACGTACGGCCCGATCAGGATGCCGCCCACCAGATAGGCAGTCACCGCCGGAAGCTTCAGCGCCTTGGCAACTCTGGACATCAGAAGACCGGCCATCATTGCAATACTCAGACTGAATAATTGTTCCATAACATTCTCCTCTTTTCATACATTATCCGCCGCAGCCCTGACAGGCTTTCCTCCTCCCGGACCGCGGCTTTTCTCAATAGTCCATGGCAATTATAGCGCAGAATCTGAAATTTTCAAGAAGAAAATGTTTTAAAATGCTTTAACCCTTCACGCCGCCGGAAGCGAGTCCGCTCACCAGATGCTTCTCAATACACATAAACAAAATGATAACCGGAATCGTCGCAAACAATGAGGAGGCAAACAGGTACTGCCACTCTATCATGTTATAGCCATTGAAAATGGTAATACCCACAGTCAGAGGCTTGTTCAGATCCGTAGAAATCAGGGTAAGGGCTATCGTATATTCATTCCATGCATTGATGAAAATGAAAATCAGGGTAGTCACAATCCCGGGAGCCGCCATCGGCAGCAGAACCTTGATCATAGCCTGTACCTTGTTGCACCCGTCAATACGGGCAGCCTGCTCCATATCAGGAGAAATAGAAATAAACGCCCCGCGCAGCAACCAGATCGCAAACGCCTGGTTAAACGCAGCATTGATGAAGATAAGCCCCAAGAGGCTGTCTGTCATATGCATCGAAAACATCACGCGGTAAATACCGATCAGCAGAACCACCGGAGAGAACATCTGGGATACGATTACCAGTCCCAGAAAGAACTTCTGTCCTTTAAATTTCATACGCGCCAGCGCATAGGCTGCCGGTATGCCACAGATAATTGCAATCAGCGTCGAACCGCCCGCCACAATGACAGAGTTTGCAAAATAACGCAGCAGCGGCGCCTTGGACCAAATATCGGTAAAATTGCTCCACACCCATGTGACCGGAAAGACGGTACCCTGCGCCGCATAGATCTCCGCCCGGCTTTTCAGCGCGGTGGTGAACATGACCAGATACGGATACAGGATAATCAGTGCCATGATAAGAACAAAAACATACAGGCAAACCCTCAGCGCCTTCTGTTTCGGCGTTTTTGCCTTTTTAGTGATCCTTTCTTCCTTCTGTTTACTCATCATCGCCCTCCTTCCTCAGAGATACTATCATATAAACGGAGGCACAGACACAAAGAATCAGAAATCCGATTACGGATACCGCTGCAGCTTCTCCTGATTTTCCATTATAAAATGCCAGCTTATACAGATATGTAACAAGGGTATCCGTGCGGTTTGCCGGATCTCCCTTAGTGATCGTCCAGATAATCGGGAAAGAGTTAAAAACATAAATAATATTCAACACTGTGCTGACCGTCAGGGAAGGCTTCACCAGAGGAAGCGTGATCTGAAACAGCTTCTGCCAGTATGTCGCACCATCCACTGTCGCAGCCTCATAATAAGCATTGTCGATGCTCTGCAGTCCTGAAAGCACACAGAACATGACAAAGGGCACCGTAACGAAAATACCCACCCAGCATTCCCATGCGAAGTAAGCGCCGGGGGTCGGCGTCCAGTTGGCCGCCTTCTGGATGATCCCCAGTCTCATCAGAAGGGTATTTAATGCGCCGTAATCCGTATCAATAATAAATTTCCATACACCCGCCTGAATGATCAGGGAAGTAGCCCAGGGAAATACAACCACCGCCCGGGCAATTTTGCGTCCCCGGAACTGATTATTCAGTACAAGCGCCAGGATAAATCCGATCAGGGTAGATAGTCCGACTACTGCAACAGTCCACACCAGAGTGTTCCTCAGAACCATCGGAAAAGCAGATCCCTTCAAAACCTTCTGAAAATTCTCCAGTCCGATAAACCCTTTGATCAGGCCGGCCTTTGTGACCTTGCTGAAAGAGATCCTAAAAACCTCATAAATCGGGATCAGTATAAAAATCGCCATCAGCAGCATACTGGGCAAAAGCCAGATATACGGCTCCACCGAACCCCAAATTTTCTTTTTCCTTTTCATTGCATCACCACCTGTAAGATTGAAATACCAAGTCGAACATTATAAATCGGGAGCAGAGCCGTCAGAACCCTGCTCCCGTATTTTTCATTTATCCCGCAAAATCAGCAGACAATGAATAAATCAGGTCTTGTAGGATCAGCCCGCGATCTCAGCCTGCAGATCGTCCAAAAGTGTCTGAACGTCTCCGCCGAGAAGCGCCTGCTGCTCAACATTGATAACGCCCTGCTTTACGTCTGCCCACTCAGTCTTTGCTGTCGGGTAGAATTTGCTGGATCCTACGATATCAACCCATGCCGCCATGCTCTCGTCAGCTGCCGCAACTGCCTCGCCGCCTGCCATAGTTGCCGGAAGGAAGCCCTCCATCAGCACCCAGTCAGAATAGCGGGTATCCTCATAGAAGTAATCAAAGAATGTCGTAACTGCCGCCAGCTCTTCCTCAGAGTAATCGTTGTCGAAGCACATGAAACGGTCCATAACGCCTGCAGATACGGATTCACCAGTGTTGCAGGGGATCGGAGCTACTGCATAGTTTACTTCGTAACCGCCGTCAGCAACGTAGGTCGGAAGGCTGTTCGGAGCGATAACCATAGCGATCTGTCCTGCGCCAAACATATCCTGCAGATCATAACGGGTATCATTTGCCGGGTCGCTGTTGGTGTAGCCGGAATTTACAAGGCCGATGGCATACTCGATGGCTTCTACATTCTCAGGACTGTTCAGCGCCCAGTCTCCGTTCTCATCCACGAAGCCGCCGCCGTTGTTCCAGGTATAGTATGCAAAAGCAGCCTGTCCTTCGTCGGTGGTCATATCAATACCCCAGGGATAAATACTGTCATCATACGCCTTGATCGCTTCACAAGCGGCGGTCAGCTCTTCCCAGGTAGTCGGAACCTCTACGCCTGCTGCCTCAAGGATGTCAGCATTGTAATACAAAGCACGGGCGGAAGCCAGATCCGGTACTGCCCATATTGTGCCGTCAATCTCGGACTGCTCCAGGAATGACTCATACATCTTTGCATAGGTCTCCTCGGAAACATAATCCTGTGCCGGAAGCAGAAGATCGTCTGCCTGATAATCTGCAAATACGTCGATATTCAAAATGTCAGGAGCCTGACCATTTGCCAGACGCGTATTAACCACAGTGTAAATATCGTTCCAGGAAACAACCTCCACATTCAGGTTGATCCCGGGATTGTCCGCATTGAAATCCTCAACAAAGCCTGCCCACCAGTCTGCGGTATTCTGGCCATACTGTGCAGCGATGACATTCAGGTCAACCTTCTCCTCTGCAGATACGCTCATAACCATAGCTCCTGCCATCAATGCCGCGAGGCCCCATGTAACCATTTTCTTCATATTATGTAACCCTCCTTAAAATGATTTTTGGTAAACTATCAAATCCGTTTTCGGATCTCCTGTCAGCTTACCGTTGTTAAAATTTTATAATACAATTCTGTATTTGTCAATTATCTCTAACAAATTATGCAAATACCAGAATGTATTTCCCTCTTTTTGAAAAAATTTCCGATAATTTTGCCCTGCAGGCAGGAAATGCCGAAAACTATACGACCATATTCTTGTATTTCTCCCCAATCGCTTTCATCTGCTCCAGCTTCTCCTCCATATCCTTCACCAGCTTGAACTGTGTTCTCGCCCGGTCCAGATTGTGGCCCTCTCTGTGAATCTTAAAGTAATGATCCCCCTCCAGATAATCGGTCAGGAAACGCATTCCGCACTCAAAGGTCATCAGGATCGCTCCCATGGGAAGCGTATCAATCTCCTTCTCCGTCAGAGCGCCGCAGCACCCCTCAATAAAGCCCCTGGTATACACCTCATACAGGTGAAGATCGCACTCTATCTTTGAGAGATCCTTCTCATCCTCCGCCCCTGTACTGGCGCCGAAACGAATGGAATCCCCGAAATCATTGGCTGCCAGTCCCGGCATCACGGTATCCAGATCTATCACGCAAATGCCCTTCCGGGTCGCATTGTCGATCATGATATTATTCAGCTTTGTATCGTTGTGGGTCACCCGGAGCGGCAGCTCTCCGCTGCTCTGCATGTCGCACAGCGTATGGGCCAGCGCCTCCCTTTCCAGCACAAAACTAATCTCAGGCTGAACCTCCTCCGCCCGGCTGCAGATATCTGATGCCAGGGCCGCTTTAAATTTGGCAAACCGGTCGATCGTATTATGGAAATTCGGGATCGTCTCATGCAGCGTCTCCGCCGGATAGTCTGCCAGAAGTCTCTGAAAATGGCCAAAGGCAACGGCGCTCTGATAGAAATCCTCCTCCCTCGCTACCTGGTCAAAGCAGGAGGCATCCTCGATAAAAACGTATGACCGCCAGTAATCCCCGGCAGAATCCACATAATACGGCTTCCCCTGCACGGTGGGAACCAGATTCAGCGTCTCCCGCTCCGGGTCTCCTCCCTCCTCCTGAATCTTCCTTCGCAGCCAGGAAGTAACGCCGCTGACATTTTCCATCAGCTCCTCCGGCTTCTCGAATATACTTTTGTTCATTTTCTGAAGAATATAATGCTGTTGTCCGTCCTCCCACTGAAAGGTCAGGCGGTACGTATCATTAATATGTCCGCTTCCAAACGGAACACACGCTTTCAAAACGCCCCGGAATAAAAACTGAGCTATTACCTCGTCAAAAATCGCCTGCTGTTCCACTCAAACTTCCTCCCATAATTTTTCGGGATATACCCCTTCTGCCTTCAGCCGTGCAATTGCATCCATGACACCCTGCTTGTCCTCCTTGTACGTAACGCCGTACCATTTATCAGGAGATTTCAGGACCTTGACCGCCGCCTTCTTCTCCTCCAGCAGGTCACCCACAACAAAGGGAAGGAAATACTCGCACTTCAGGGGATTTTTTTGAAGATTTTCCGACAGGAACGCCGCGAACCGCTCCTGCAGCTCCGTAAGGATACTTGGGGTAAAGCCCCACATATTCATAGATACCGTGCTGCCTGCCGGAATCAGGGTCCAGGAAGCGCCGTCATCCTCCGTGTAGGCCGCGCCGTCTCCCCGCTTCTCGATCCGGGTGCGTTCATGAATCTGCGTAAGATATCCCTCGTCATCCGTTTCACAGATCCCCCGGGCCACATGGCCGTTCTCCGTCAGCGTATTTTCGATTTTGTAGCCCACCATCATATACTGATACGTTTCCTCCGTATCCTCATGCTCCGAAAGGAAATCATACACCATCTCAAAGGCATGCCTTCCGTAATAATCATCCGCATTGATGACTGCAAAGGGCCCGTCCAGTTCACCGATACAGCTCAAAACAGCGTGCCCTGTCCCCCAGGGCTTCTCTCTTCCCTCTGGAACTGTATAGCCCTCCGGCAGATGATACAGATCCTGGTAAACGTACGCCACCTCCACCTGCCTGCTCAGCCGGTCGCCGATCGCTTCTCTGAAATCCGCTTCGTTTTCTTTTTTTATGATAAAAACCACCTTGCGGAATCCGGCGCGAACCGCATCATAAATGAAAAAATCCATGATAATATGTCCGGCGCTGTCAATGGGATCAATCTGCTTCAATCCACCGTAGCGGCTCCCCATTCCGGCCGCCATCACCACTAAAACCGGTCTTTTTCTCATCGTCCATCTTCCTTTCGCTTCTGACACTTCCCGTCACACTGCTGGTTTGCTTTTCCTTCCGGCACAGCCATTCTCCGGCTTGTCCGGCATTTTTTACTCAAACCACATCTTCCTGTAATCAATTTTAGCACTTTTATACAAATAGTATTTGCACAATCATCCATTTCTTTTATGCGTATTGCTGATACTGCCGAAATTTGTTATAATCCAGTCAGAGAAACGGTTCATACATTGGGAAAATTGCACATGGATGCCCTTCATTCTGCAATTGTTCCAGAGGAGGATAGGATAAATGGCATTTGAAAGCATTCGTCTTGAAACAGATATTCACATAGAAGATATTTACACAATCCATTACTTCGAATACAGAAGCGATTTTCATTTTCCGGGAGAACGCCACGACTTCTGGGAATTCCAGTGCGTGGATAAGGGAGAGGCTGAGGTCCGCACCGACGACAGCACCCATTATCTGAGCCGGGGGCAGGTCATTTTCCACAAGCCCAACGAATTCCACACCCTGACCGCCGCGGGCAGAAGCGCCCCCAACATCGTGGTCGTTTCCTTTGCCTGCAATTCTCCCAGCATGAATTTTTTTGAAAAACGCATCCTGTCTATCTCTGACACGGAGCGGAGCCTGATGGGGCTCCTGATCGCGGAGGCCCGCCGCTGCATCGCTTCCCCGCTGGACGATCCGTATCTCGAAAAAATGGAGAAGCGGCCGGACTGCATGTTCGGCTCCCAGCAGCTCATCCGGCTGTATCTGGAGCAGCTTCTGATCTCCATGATCCGCAGGCACACGATGCCCCAGCTTTCGGTTCACCTGGAGCAGATGGGCACTCACCCGCACTCTGCCGCCTACAACAAAATCCTGTTCTATCTGGAGGAGCACGTCCGGCAGTATGTATCCATCGAGGAGATCTGTCACGACAATCTCATCGGCCGCTCGCAGCTCCAGAAAATGTTCCGGGAGCAGCACGGATGCGGCGTGATCGAGTTTTTCTCCCGGATGAAAATAGAATTTGCCAAGCAGCTTATACGGGAAAATCAAATGAACTTCACACAGATATCCGATTTTCTCGGCTACTCGTCCATCCACTATTTTTCGAGACAGTTTAAAAAAATTTCCGGGATGACGCCTTCCGAATATGCGAATTCCATCAAGGCGCGTTCAGAGCGCAGTCACTGATGCTGCCGAAAGCCCGCCCGAACCGAACATATCAAACTCTTTGAAGGTATCAGGCGGGCTTGTCAGCCTTTTCTTTTACATTTCCGGCCACGGCCTTATTTTATTATGCTTATTACAGCTCCACTGGATCAATCGTATCCAGCCAGCACTGGTTGTCCTCCACCTTCTGCACAAATATTCTGCCAAAGTCCTTCTCATACTTGGCCTGATGATACTTGAACAGCATCCTGCCGTCTCCTAAATCTCCGAGAATCTCGATTTTCCCGGTCACATGGGACATCGCATAGCGGATGCATTTTCCCTGGCCGTCCTGCATGACCTTCGCGCCCTCCACGATCCGGTACGCCTCCCGAAGCGGCACCTGGAACTGACTGTGGACGCCCGTAACCGGGCGGCACTGGAACACGTAATACGGCACTACGCCTATGGATACGACCTTGCGCAGCAGTTCTCCGAGAACCTCCGGCGAGTCATTCACGCCCCGCAGCAGCACGGTCTGGTTCTTTACCACAATTCCCGCACGCAAAAGGGTCCGAACGGCTGCCCTGGACTCCTCCGTCACTTCCTTCGGATGATTGAACTGCGTCACCACATAGATCTGCTTTTTCTCCGCATATTTCACCAATATGTTCATCAGCTCTGGATCTCCGGTAATTCTCTGAGGCAGCACCACCGGCGTCCTGGTGCCGAAACGGATCAGATTCAGATGAGGGATATTGATAAACTCATCCAGATATCTCTTAATGATCGCATTGCTGTTCAGAAATGCGTCGCCGCCGGAAATCAGAATATTGTCCACCTCCGGATGCTCTCTCACATACTGGGCCATATCGGATATGTACTCTGCCGTCTCCTCCGAGGTCAGCCCCACCATACGCTTCCTGAAGCAGTGCCTGCAGTACATGGCGCACTGATTCGTGGAAAGGATCAGCACCGTCTGACGGTATTTGTGCTGCATCCCCGTGATCACCGTGTTGTCCTGCTCTCCGCTGGTATCCTTTGCACCGCCGACGTTCAGTTCCGAGAGGGAGGGAATACACATCTTCTTGATCGGATCATTGGGGTCATCCATATCAATCAATGAAAAATAGTACGGATTTACATACATCGGAAACTTTTCCTGAATCCCGCACAGCTCTTGCAGTTCCTCCTCGCTCACACAGAATTTGTCCTGAAGCTCCCTCATGTCGTCAAATCCCTGCTGCAGTAATTCTTGCCAAATAGTCATAGTAATCCCCCTTTCGCCTTCTCAAAACGATCCATTCAGCAAATATAGCTTACCGTACCCCCCATGTTTTCAGTAAACTTATATTTACTTTTACTATACATAATATAAGTTCTTAAGTCAAGCTTTTCATTTCTTGACATTTTTTCAGCATGAGTGTACACTCGGTTTGTGGAATTTTACCATGATTTCTATTACAGATATGATACGTACAGCAGATTCCATTTTACGGAAGAAAATGGCAGGAGGAGAGTTATGGAAATAGAACCAATACAAGAATCGTTGCTGGCAGTCATGCCTTACTGGAATTATCGGATTTCAAAGCCATTTAAACACCTTTTGGACGACGGCGTCAGTATGGAAATGTACTACTGCCTTCAGATCATCCGCGGCTTCGACGAAGCCCTGACCATGACGGAGCTGAGCCAGCGGATACAGATGTCGAAGCAGCAGATGACCAAGATCATAAACCGACTGGTGGAGCGCGGATTTGTCAAACGGATCTACGATCCCTCCAACCGCAGAATCATAAAAATTCAGATCACAGACCGGGCGCTGGATTATATTGAACATTTTTTAAAGGAAAACGCCGAATGCTTCCGGGAAACCCTGGAGGCCATGGACAGTCAGGAGCTTGCCGACTTCAAGCAGGCCATCGACATCCTCACCAGGGTGCTGTCAAAGCTGCCCCGAGATTGATCTCATAAAATCTCCCGGGACTGATCACGCAAAATCTCTCGGAATCGATCACGCAAAAAAGGGACATACGCCCTCATACGGCTATGCCCCTTTTTTATTTTATCCTTTTAAACCATTTTAAAGCTTATCTCCCGCCAGCAGCAGCTCCGGCCGGTTTGCCTGCGTCACTTCAATCAATTCTTCATTCACTGTAAAGCTCAGCAATGCATCAATGATGACAAACTCATTCAAATAAGAATACCCTTTGTAAACACTGAGCGGCTCCTGTTTTGCGCTGCTTGGCAGGACATAATCGGCAAGCTCCGCCGCCGGCGACTGGATGTTGGCCGTAATGGCAATCATTTTCAGGTTCTTTTCCTTCGCCAGCCGCATTGCTTCCAGGACCCGCTTTGAGGTCCCGGACTTTGAAATCGCAATCGCGATATCCCTCTCGTCGGAAAGGTTGATATGGTTGATATAATATTCCGGCAATTCAGAATACGTGCTCTTGATTCCCAACCTTTCCAGCCGGAAGCCCATGTACCTTGCAAGATTGGTCGTATTGCCCACGGAAATAATATGTACGGTGCCCGCGTTTTTGATCAGGTCGATGCAGGATCGCAGCGTCTCCTTGTCAAAGCTTTTTCCGATCTCCAGCACGGTCTCGGCAAAATCCTCAAAGGTTTTTCTTACGATATCATCTGAGCCCTCTATCCCGGTCACCTTGAACTGCTTTTTCCCCAGGTCCCTCGCCAGGGCGATACGAAACTGATAGTACCCGCTGTAGCCCAGATGATGACACATCCGAACAATAGTCGCATCGCTGACCTCGCTGGCCCTTGCCAGCTCAGAAACCTTGTAATTGACGACCTCCTGCGGTTTTCTCAGAATCAGATCAGCCACCTTTTTTTCCGCTGGAAAAATAGCCGCGTAGCTGTCCCTGATCACTTCCAGTACTTCCCGGTCTACAATATTCTTATTTTCTTTCATCCGATTACCTCAAATCTGATTAGTAAAGAGATGCCTTACCTGTCGTCTGGAACAGATCCAGTTTGTGCTTTGCAACCACCTTCATTGCCTCAATGCAGGGCGGCTCGATCTCGTTCGGCTCTCTTAAGCCCTTGTTCTGCAGTACCTCACGCATCTTCTCAAAGTATGCAACCTTAATATCAGAAGAAATGTTGATCTTGTTGATACCAAGAGTAACAGACTCGCCGATCTCCTTGTCCGGGTTGTTGGAACCGCCGTGAAGAACCAGCGGAATATCTACCTTAGCTGCGATCTCCTTGAGAATATCCAGCTTCAGCTCCGGCTTCATGCCTGCCGGATACAGACCGTGGCAGGTACCGATGGCAACTGCCAGTGTATCAACGCCTGTCGCCTCTACGAATTTTGCTGCGTCATCCGGATCTGTGTAAATGATCTTAGCGGAACCGCCCTCAAGATCTGCCGGGTTGGTGGAACCGATGGTGCCAAGCTCAGCCTCAACGGATACGTTAGCCGGATGAGCTGCCTCTACGACCTTCTTTGCACCTGCGATATTCTCTTCGAAGGAAAGCTCAGCACCGTCAAACATAACGGAGGTGAAGCCAGCCTGAATTGCGTAGATGATCTTTCCGAAGTCTCCGCAGTGATCCAGATGGATGCATACCGGAACCTTGGATTTCATTGCGCGCTCTCTGATGCTCGGCATAAAGTCAGCGCTGGTGAAGCTCAGCTCGTCTGGATGGATCTCGATGATAACCGGAGAATTGGTCTCTTCGCAAAGATCCATAATTCCCAGGAACATCGGCCAGCTGCTGATATTAAAAGCCGGAATTGCAAATTTGTTTTCTTTTGCTACTGCAAGAATGTCTTTCATGTTGTAAAGCATTGTTTTTTCCTCCTGTTTTCATTAATTTATAATTCAGTTATCGTCGGATCCAGGCGCTCAGAAGCACATCTGCACCCCGCCGGTAAACGAATCACCAAGACCTATTGTGTACTTTGGTTTGTCAATATACTTTGTCGGAACAAGAACGACTCTTTTTTCATAGGGGCTGCCCTCCAGCCTTCTCAGATTCCACATCCCCTTGTCGCTCATATCGAACTTCAGAACCTCCTGAATCTGTTCCCGGCTGCCGTAGTCTCCGTTCGCCGCCTTAGCGGTCGCCATAAGTGTACCATACATCAATCCGCTCTCTATGTCAATATTTCCCGGGTCTCCGACAAACATCGCATAGTCCTTCGTGTGGACGATAATGCCCTTCCGAATGCCGAACCTTTGCAGAAGGAACTCCACGCCCTCCACGCAGGAGTAAATATCATTGATATCCACTTCATAATCGTACATCTCCTTCAGCGTGTACTGCAGCTCCTCCTCGTTCATGCTGAGAATATCCACCCAGGGAGAAAGCGTCTCGACACACAGCCTGCGGACATCGGCGTCGTGATAATGCGCATCCTCAAAATATACGATCCCCTCTGGATTGTTCTGACGGTAAACCCTTACATGCCTCTTCACGTACTCCAGGCGTTCCTTCAGAACCTCCGTATCCAGAATGGAATTAAAGCTGGATAACACATTGCTGCTGACCCTTTCCGCATTCTGCTCAATCCAACGGAAATACGGATCCCAGAACGGAACGTATTCATTTACCGTATTCTTGGTCAGAATGACCCGGTTCGAGCACGGGATTTCTGCCGTCTGACCCTCCAGCCGGATCACATCTCCCTTTTTGAACTGTACAATGAAATGTATCTCCTGGGGATTGCGGCTCACGACCTCATCCGTATGTCCCAGTCTCCCGTCCTCCAGAGCAACATGGATATAAGGCGATTTCAGAAGCTCACATACCTCTTCTGAATCGTCGGTCAGATGCACCAGGGCCTCTCCGCCGATCTCGGCCAGAGCCAGCGCCGCCTGCACCGCAGTCCCGCCCATACCGTTCTTGAAGGGAAAGCTGGTTCTCACAAGCTCCGCGTCCTCCACATCCGCTTCTCCGCCGATTCCATGCATACAGTAATAAACGACCGTCTCCAAAAGCTCTTCCATTGTACGGATATTTTTTGCAATTTTCATCTCCGAAAGCTTCCTGCCGGACATGTGCTCCGCCAGAAGCTCATTCAGCCTTTCCACCCGGAAATCGCACAGAAGATCCAGATTGCTGGTATATCCCATCGCCGTATACTTATTCTCCCGGGAGCGTCTTTCGATACAGCTCTCCAGCGATTGATAGGCTCTCTGAAATTTTTTCTCGATACTCATACTCTTTTCAGTGCTCCTTCATGAACTGTACTACTGTGTCAAAATCAGGAACAGCCGTGCTGGGCCCCACGGCGGAAATACCGAAGGCCGCAACGGCGGTGGCAAATTTCCCGCACTCCTCCAGAGTCCAGCCCTTTAAGTATGCACAGAGAAATCCGCCCATGAAGCAGTCCCCCGCACCGGTGGTATCTACGACCTGGACCCCCGGATAAGGCTTCAGTCTGACGTAATTTTTAAAATCCTCCGTCAGGATGCATCCGTCTCCGCCCAGCTTGATACCGAACACCTTCAGCGGAAAGCTGCTAAACGCCTCCATAATATCCTGAATATCGGTCTTCTGGGCCAGATAGGAGGCCTCCTCGTAGCTCGGGATGAAAATATCCGTATACTGCAGCGTCTCCCTGAGCAGATCCATCTTGCACTCGGCGTTGTCCTTCACCGCCACGGACGCATCCATGGCAGTCAGCCTTCCATGCTCATGTGTTCTGCGAAACAGCGCGGCAATCTCCGCATCATCCATCCCCGCCAGAGCCAGCGCACTTCCGAAAAATACCAGGTCAGCCCCGGCGATCGCATCCTCCGGCACATCCGCATTTTTCAGGAGGCTGTTAATCCTGCAGTCCACCAGAAAATGCCGCTGTCCGTCTTCTTCGATCAACTGGTACGAGGTGGCCGTCGAATAATCCTTCTCCACCATCATCCTGTCGCAGTTCACTCTGTTTTTCACCAGCTCGTTCAGGACAAACCTTCCGTTCCCGTCGTCGCCGACCTTTACCAGCAGAGACACGTTCTCTCCCATCTTAGCTAGCACCACCGCCACCGTCAGCGCATCCCCTCCAGTATGGGCCTCCACCGTGTCGATCATATAATTGTCAAGCTCCATAATGTTCGCCGGACAAGGGCGCAGCGGAATATCACAAAATGCCATGCCAACTGATAAAATACTCATCCTTTATCCCCTTTTCTGCCTCTGTTTTCTGCCTTTGATTTCTGCCTTTCTTTACAGAACCTCTCATCTTAAAGAATAGATTATTTTACAGAACCTGCCGTCATACCAGCAATAAAGTACTTCTGGAAGAACAGGAACAGCAGAAGAATCGGAAGTGAGCCGAGAACGCTCATTGCCATCATCTGGTTCCACTCATAGGCGTGCTGCCCCATCAGAAGGTTGATTCCCACCGGTACGGTACGCATATCATTTGTCTTTGTCAGGGTCAGTGCAAACAGGTATTCGTTCCATGCCTGCATGAAGGTATACATGCCAACGGACACCAGCCCCGGGATTGCTGACGGCACAAGGATCTTCCACAGCGCGGTCCATCTGGAACCGCCGTCAATCATAACGGCCTCATCCAGATCCTTCGGCATCGTGTTCAGGTATCCCGTTACCATCAAAATACAGTACGGCAGCGTGAATACGAGATACGTCAGGATCAGCGCACCGTAGGTATTGTACAGCTTCAGCGTAACGATTAGGCTCAGATACGGGATCAGCAGCGTGATCGGCGGAACCGCCTGTACAGAAACGATGATTGTATTGATCACGCTCTTGCCCTTAAAGTTAAAGCGGCTAAACGCATAGGAAGCCATAATTCCGATGAACAGAGTCAGAACAACCACGATCGCTGAAATCATGTAGCTGTTCAGGAAAAATCTGACCTGCTCTGGATTCATGAAGATCTTTGCATACGCCTCAAAGCTGAAATTCTCAGAAATCCAGGTCGGCGGAAACGTAAAGATCTCCGCATTTCCTTTAAATGAGTTTGACAACATCCACAAAATCGGGAATCCGGCCCAGACCGCTCCAAGAATAAGGAGAATAATCACAAGTATCTGGACAGATGTTTTTTTCTTTCCAACCATATCTTATTCCTCCGATCTCTGGTGTCTGACGTAAAATACGCCGATGATGGAACATACAATCAAAAGAAGCACCGCACCAGTGGAAGCCATTGAATACTGGTACTTCGTAAAGCCCTGCTTGTAGATCCATGTACTGATTGTCTCTGTTGCATTAACCGGGCCGCCTCCGGTGGTCATCCAGATCAGTGCAAACTGCTGAAGTGTCCACACGAAATCCAGCATCAAAAGGCTGATCAGGATCGGCTTCAGCTGCGGAATCGTAATGCCGAAGAAGGACTGAATCGTATTTGCCCCATCCAGTGAACACGCCTCATACAGATCCGGTGAGATTCCCTGCAGGCCGGCAAGAATGCTGATCATGTAGAACGGATAACCGGACCAGATATTGATCAGCGTAACAGACTGCAGTGCAATATCCCTGGAAGCCAGAAAGGTAATTTTCTCTTCGGAAATGTGGAACAACAGGATGAAATAGTTTAATACGCCGTTCGGATCCAGCATCATTCTCCAGAGAATCGCGATAACGGATGCCGTGAACATCCAGGGAAGTGCATAAATTACACGGAAAATACCCTTTGTCTTAGAGCCCAGATAACGTGTATTCAGGATCAGGGCGAACGTCATGCCGATTATCATATGTACAATAATGCTGACAATTACAAAAAACAGGGTATGTGATACTGCCGTCCAGAATTCCTTGTCTGTCAGGACGGTTTTATAATTCTCCAGTCCGACAAAGACCGGATTCTTGTTGGCGATTACATTGTCGAACAAAGAATATCCGATCACCATTACGATCGGGATAACCAGAAGAATCAGCATCAAAATAATAGTTGGGAGCAGATATCCATACGGTGTCAGCTTCTTTTTCAGAACAGCCTTGTTCTTCATGAAGCAATCAACCTCCTTTCTCTAAATAATGGGAGCGCACATCACTGTACGCCCCCATTCTTTTGCTAAATCATTAACAGGTTAACGTGCCTGTAAATTATGTTTAGTTATAAGCTGCCTCCCAAGCTTCCTGTGTTGCAGCAAGCATATCGTCAACGCTTTCTGTGTCGCCGTCGAAGTAAAGGATCAACTGCTCATTCATGCTTCTCATAAGGTCTTCTGCTGTCGGAGCTCCTGTGAACTCATTGATTGCATAACCAGACTGGAAGATTTCGTATGCTGTCAGGAACAGCTCATCATTTGCAGAGTAATCCGGTTCTGCTGTAGAGTTGCCAGGGAATGCGTTTGCCAGCTCAGCAAGCTTAGCATTTACTTCCGGGCTCATCATGTACTCAACAAACTTCATAGCCTCTTCCTTGTGCTCGCAGTTCTCAGCGATACCAATGCCCCAGTTAGCAACGTCCATACCGCTTTCGCCTTCGTAGCCATCCTGTACCGGCATCGGAGCGTATGTAAAGTTGAGGTCCGGGCTCTCTGTCTTGATGGTGGTCAGATGAGAAATACCGTCTACCATGAATGCAAGACGTCCGTTTTCGAACTCGTTAACCATATCCTGCTCTTTCATTGCTTCAGCGCCGTCAGAAAGATATCCGTTGTCCTTCATCTGCTTAAACAGGTCGATAACAGCTACCAGGGATTCGTTGTCTGTCAGAGCCGGCTTGCCGTCTGTCATCAGAGATCCGCCTGATGCCCACAGCCATGTACTGAACTGGTTCTGGATACCATTCGGTGCTTCTGTGTTCAGCGGGATAGCGTAAGCAGCCTTGTCCGTGTTGGATGCGATCGCATCACAAGCCTCCAGGAACTCAGTCCAGGTAGTCGGAATCTCGGATACGCCTGCTTCCTCCAGGATGTCCAGGTTCACATACAGCGGGTATGCAAAGTTAACAACCGGGATCATGTAGGTGTTGCCTTCCCACTTGATCTGGTCGGAGAGCTGGCTGTCATCGTATCCGTCTGCTGTCATCAGCTCGGTCAGGTTAGCAATAGCGCCCTGCTTTGCGAAGTCATAAACCCATGCTCCGTCAAGACCTACAACGTCTGCCATGGTTCCTGTAGCTGCGCCTGCAGAAATCTGTGTCTTGGTATCTGCGTACGGGTTGCTGAGAAGGTCGATCTTAACGCCTGTCTCCTCTGTGAATCCGTCTACGATCTCCTGAAGAGCTCCATCCGGAAGCTCAACGCCCCACCACTGCTGGAATTCCAGTGTAACATCATCTGCAGATGCACATGCGCCGATTGCCATTGCTGCCAGAGCTGCCGTAAGCACTCCGTGTTTCATTAAATTTCTTGCTTTCATCACGTACCTCCGTTATAAAATTTTTTTTCATGTCTTTAGGAAAAATCGTCGAATTGTTTGTGCGTTTTCAACATTTTTTCCGCAAGAAATGATGCTTTTTTGTATTTTTGATTATAGGCGCGAAATTATATTTTGTCAATGGAATTTTAAACCATTTATGCAAATCGTCGTTTTACACAAAACCGTGCATCTTTATTTGGCAATTTTTCCTTCTCATGAAATTTTATTTCTTACAGACCCGCAAGAAGGAATTTCTGGATTACGGCGCAAAAAGCCCCGGCGGCGTTACACCGTCGAGGCTTTTTTCTTATCGGATTTTCTGCAGGTGGAACTGAAATGCCGTATACTCCGGTACCTCTCTGTTGATCGGAAATCCGGCGTTCATCAGAGCCGAACCGGAATAGGCCTCCTCTCCGTCGTTGACGGTATACATTGCGTCCGGCTCAAGCCCTTTGGCTTTGATATATTCCTGCGGCCCGTTGCAGGTGAGGTTGGTAACCACCACGCTCACAAGTGATTCGCTCTTGTCCTTTGCCACATGCTGCCATGCGGTCATGTTGCCGGGCTCAAAGGGGTTCGTCAGACGATAGTAATCTCCCGCAAAAATAAGCGGATAATATTTACGGAACAGGTCGCTCTGCTCCCGGCAGATTTTTTGCTCTTCCTCAGTCAGCTTAGTCGCATCCAGCTCATAGCCGAAGGTGCCGCACATGGCCACCATCGCTTTGGTGCGAAGCGGGACGAATCTGCCGCTGTCTGAAATATGCGCCCCCATCGTGCAGACCGGATATACAAAGGAGGTCCCATAGTGAAGCTTCAGCCGGTCGATGGGATGGTTGTTATCGCTCACCCAATACTGGGGATAATAGTGCAGCATTGCCGGGTCGTACCGCCCGCCCCCGCCGCTGCAGCCTTCAAACAGAATGTCAGGATGCGTCTTGATGATATTGTCCATCACGCGGTACAGCCCCAATATGTAACGGTGGTATACCTCGCCCTGTCTTTCGGCCGGGAGGCAGTTAGACCAGATATCGGTCAGCGAACGGTTGATGTCCCATTTCACGTAGAAAATATTGGCGTCATCCAAAACAGCGTTCACCTTCTCTATAAGGTAATCCTGCACCTCCCTGCGGCTCATGTCAAGGGCCATCTGATTCCGGCTGCGCACCGCGGGACGGCCCGGTATCTGCATGGTCCATTCTGGATGCGCCCGGTACAAATCGCTGTCCTCGGAAACCATTTCCGGCTCAAACCAGATACCGAACTTCATGCCCAGATCGTTGATCTGCTCCACCAGCCTGTGCAGGCCGCACTTGATCTTATTCTCATTTACGTACCAGTCCCCGAGGCTGCTGTTGTCATCATCGCGCTTTCCAAACCATCCGTCATCCATGACGAGAAGGTCAACGCCCATCTTTCTGGCCGCTTTTGCGATCTCCACCAGCTTTTTATCGTCAAAATCCATAAAAGCCGCTTCCCAGCTATTGATCAGCACCGGCCGTTCTGTCTCGCTTACAAATTTGCTCCTGCAGAGGTTGGAACGGTAAAAATCGTGATACAGATGCGAAAGCCCCGTGAAGCCCTGATCTGAAAACGCCATCACCACCTCCGGTCCTTCAAAGATCTCTCCCGGCGCCAGCTCATACACAAACTGCTTTGGATTGATCCCCATTACAAGCCGAAGCTGGTCGTACTGATCAAGCTCCGCCTCCGCCAGGAAATTCCCGCTGTACATCAGGGAAAAACCGTAGCATTGCCCGTAATCCTCCGTGGCATTTTTATCACACAAAATAACAAAGGGATTTTGCTGATGGCTGGAGGAGCCGCGGACGCTGCCGATCGTGTGGATATGGTGCGTCATATGCTGGCGCTCCACCTGCCGCTCCTGCCCGTAGCGCCCCGGAAGGCTTACCAGATCAAAATTTCGCCCATTCAGAAAATCAAGGCAAACTGACATAATCTTTTTCAGATGAATCGGAGTATCCCCGGAATTGAGCACCTTTACTGCCCGGGTAATGATATCCGCCTCTTCAAACACACTGTAGAGAAGCACGACCTGTACCTTGCTCACAGCATCGGATAATGTGACCTCCAGGGTATCCGCGGTATCTCCCTCATTGGCAAACACGCAGGGGAGCGTATCTAACTGATATTTTCCCTTTTTTATCCTGAAATCAACGGCCTTTCCATGAAAGGAATAGCTGCCGTCTCCATTCACCACCTCAATGCTGGCGGTGCGGAAATCTCCCTGCTGCTGTGTGGAGAATTCCTGCGGCTGTGCGTCCAGAGAAAATGTCCTGGCATTTCTGGACTCATATGGATTACCTGAAAATCCACGGTCATACTGCATGATCTGATAGCTCATGTCCGCGTCGCAAATCGCCGGCCCATAGTACAGGTGAAACAGATAATCCAGATTTCCTATTTTCATCTGATAGGACGAGTGTCTTGTGTGCAATGTGATCGTTTTGCTCTTCTCACTAAAAATAATTCCCATAACTATCCTCTACTTCCACTATCTTACTGTCTTTTTGCATTGCCCCTTATCCGGGGGCACGCGTTTTTCATTATACCATATTATGGGAGAAACGCCAAATAGATCAGCCGCTGATACCGCAAATTTTTATGAGCCAAATTTTCATTAAAAAGAAAGAAGCCGTCTCCCGGACAGCTTCTTCTCTTTCTCTGAACCACATTTTTTTCTAATCCACTCAGACGCCTTCTTTTTCGCTCTTCTTTGCTCTGTACAGCAAGGCGATATAGATGAGATCGTAAACCGTACACAGCACGCCGCAGGCCAGTACCACATAATTCGTAGACATAATTCCCATCGTGATGGTGGGCGCCAGTGTTCCGATCCATTTTGCTACGGCCAGCAGCATGCTCTGGCCCTTTGTGTTCCCCCGCTTTACCAGCATATGGATAAATGCTATGGACATAAGCAGATTCTGTGGGAAGGCAGAGTACTGTGCGGAGAGATGTCCTGCCAGTCCGAACTCCTTCACAAACGCCAGCTGTACTACCACCATCGAGGCCACGCCGAGGATCGTCCAGGCGTAAAATACGCTGTCGCTTTTTGCTTCATGGCTCTTCTTTCCATATTTAAAATACAATATAAGGATCACAATATCCAGACAGAACCACAGGAGGTTCACGATTGCCTGTACTCCGCCTGTGCTCATATCGGTAACTGTATAAATTCCTTCCCATGCAATGTTCAGAGCCAGCGCCCAAAACGGCATTGCATACGTTTTGTCCCGGATCGCAAGCCGAATGCACTCTTCGTACACAATGCACCATCCGATCCCGCTCAATAAAGTTAAAAACATTTCCATTTCCTGCATCTCCTTTTTCTTTGACATCTGTCAAGGTTTGTTTTATCATACCGAAAGAAAAGGGATATGTCAACTGGTACGGAGCAACTTGTACACACCGGAAGCAGTGTCAATGTTTTCACCGAGACAAACATATTGTAATATCCATTGACATTTTCCTTCAACGTGTTCTGAGAAACGCCTACTCCTCTGACAAATTCTCAGTGGCAAACAGATGAATAGCAGCTTCCATGGCGGCATCGTCGTAATCTGCTGCAATGGCTCCCACGTTCCAGTATGCATATGCGCCCTCGAACCAGCTTTCCAAATCTGACGCATCTTCGGAATAGCGGAATTCCAGGTGATACGTTTCTTCCATAGTATCCGGCGCGAAGGAGAAGTAAGTAAACTGACCGGAATTTTCATCCTCACTTTGATAGAGGAAGAAGCCGTTTTCGTCTGTATCCACGTAATCATATACATGGCTAAACACCTCGTTCCCCTCTTCATCCGTACCGCTGATGGTGTCCCCCTGGACTGTAAATTCGCTGACGCCGCCCAGGAAATAACAGTCAAAGGCAATGCCCTCCGATCCGTCGCCGTACTTGTCAATTGCCTCCTGTCCGTAGATATTTGCCATGCACATTCCCAGGAGCTTGTCTGTGGCAGCATCGGCGTTTTCCTCCCCTACGAGGGCGCTGGTTTCCTTCAACCAAATATCCCGGTATTCTTCCCTGTCCATTTCCGGGAACAGTTCAATATAACTGCCCTGTATCTTACTGAGAAAGTCTGTTTCTTCCTGATTTGCGGTTTCTTCCAGGTTCTCCGTCTCTTCCACATTCTGAGCTTCTTCAGCCATAGCGCAGAAGCTGCTGCCAGCTACAGAAAGTGCCAGTGTACTGCCCAGTAATAAAGCCAAATGTTTCTTCTTCATTGATATTTCCTCCTCACTTTAGTTAGCTATTGCTAACCTATGGAAGGATTATATAAAATACTATGTTCTGCTTCTACTCCATTTCAAAAAAAATGTTCCATTTCAAATTTTAATTTTTATTTTCATTCCGATACCTGGTGGGCGTCATTCCATACCTTTTTTTAAATTCCTGGGAAAATTTGCTGGCATTGGAAAATCCTGCGCTTAGCGCCAGCTCCATAACAGGATCGTCTGTGCTGATAAGGTTCACTGCCGCCTGCTCCAGACGGTATTCCTTGAGATATTTGTATATGGGCATCCCGTATACCTCCCGGAACAGCTTTTGGAGCTGCGGAGCGGAAAGCCCGTGATCCCTCGCAAGCTGTTCCACCGATGAGTAATTTTCGCTGTCTGTAATAATATGATCCCGGATGTGCTTTACCAGCTCTATCTGTCTCCTGGTATGATAGAAATCTCTTTGGTCAGTCTGAGGCAGTCTGGCCATCAGCATAAACAGCTCCACAAGTTTCAGCCGGATAAAAGACTTCTCCTCATATTCGATGCTGTCATAAATCTCCCGGAACACATGCTCGCAGCGAAGCCCCGCTTCTCCCGCCCAGTACCAATGCTTCGACAGAAGCTTCTTTTTCAGCAAATTCAAATCTACAGAAATAGAGCCAAGAGATTTCTTCATCCACTCTGTGGCCCTGTCACAGTCCGCCATAATGCAGATGCCTTCATAGAAGCCCAGCGGAAACTGCGTGTAGGATTTTGTTCCATTCTCCCCGTCAAACATGCTGACTGCCATATCCCCCGGCTTCAATATTCCTGTATCCCGCTCTGTAAACTCACATTCAAACCGTCCGTTTACGCAGAAATTTATCTCCAGCTTATTGCTTTTTTTCCTTTCCTCAATAAATCCCGGCATACGGTATCCCACCTTCACCACGTACATCCCTGGAAATACATCGTACACCGCCGCCTTTTCCCCATGTTCATTCTCCGTAATCATCTTTGTTCGTTTCAACGGTCTTCTGCATCCTCCGTGAGTTAGTTTAAACTAATTTAATTTTAGTTTGGTTCAACCACACTGTCAAGCATATTTTTATCCTGTTACGTGCCTGCTATTCTATCCAGCCTGCCCCCAATCTGCTCAGAATTTCATTCGAAATAGTGCCCGCCGTATGTGCAAATTCACTGGCCGTAATCTGCTCATTTCCGCATTTTCCTATAAAGACAGCCTCATCCCCCGGAGCTGTACCAGGAATCTCAGATAGATCTACCATCAGCTGATCCATGCAGATCCGCCCAACCACAGGAGCTTTATGTCCCTTGATCAGGGCAAATCCTTTATTGGACAGTTCACGGGGAATCCCATCCGCATATCCAATGGAAACGGCTGCAATTTTCATTTCCCTCGCTGCTGTATAGGTCTGCCCATATCCCACAGCTTCCCCCGTATGCAACTGCTTTACACATTCTATCCTCGCCTTCAGTGACAGCACCGGCTTCAGGTTTACAGCAGCGGCGGTTTTGTCATAGGGTGAACTTAATGCGCCGTAGAGCGCAATTCCAGGCCGGACATAATGTTTGTATGTAAATCCTTTTTCCGACTCAGAAATCCCGTCTGATACACATAAGTGAGAAAATACTCCTGTGATCTGCAGCTGCCTGGCATAGCAAAAATCAATTACAGTCTGAGTCAGACTGTACTTCCAAAGCTCCTGGAATTGCTCTGGGAAGGTATATCCCAAAACTAATATTCTTCCGGTGATCCCCGCTTCTCTCAGTTCAATCGCCTCCCCTACAGAGGCCACACAAAAGTCCTGAACGCCCATATCCTGCAAGGCCCGGCCGATCAGAACTGCTCCGTGTCCATAGGCATTTGCCTTCACCGCCGGCATGACCATACATTCTGATGGTAAAAATTGTTTTAACTGCCGCAAATTATAAGACAGATTCGCCGGCTTAAGTTCAATCCATGCCCGCATAGTTTTTACGCATGATCTTCCCTCCAAAGGCTCAATACAGCCCCGCCTTCATTTCCAACACGTACCGTCCTCTCCATTTTTTCCATGTAAAATCGGCAAAGCCCCATCCAGAGGGACAGTCTGCAGCCATCCATGCTCCAGATAACACAGGCCATGAGCCTCTTTGTCAAAGCTCACAAATACCTGAACACACATTGTTTCCGACTGCCAGCAGTCCTTCCCGATCTGTTCTGCCTCCCCGCGATGCCAAAATCATTTTCCTGAAAAATGGTTTATCCCAATCAATACAAGATTGTATCTTTTTCTGTGTAAATATAAATAGCTCCTGTTCAATAATCATTCTACTGAACAAGAGCTACTTGTACTTTAACATTTCGTTGTTGAAATCCTAAGAAAAAGTTAATGTCAAATAGAGATTCTGCTAATTTCAAACATTTTCGTGATGATCCGCAGCATACAGCAAACGGCAGATTTCATGCGCCACACCGTCCTCATCGTTGGAAAGCGTCACCAGGTCCGCCGCACGCTTACATTCCGGCGACGCATTTCCCATGGCAATGCCGACTCCCGCAAACCGCAGCATGTCCGCATCATTATCCCCATCCCCGAAGGCCGCCAGCTCCCTGGCATCCAGACCCAAGTATTCCAGAAGGAATTTAACGCCGGAATGTTTCCCGCAGTCCTTATAAGAAATTTCCAGAAGCTGCCGGATCGACGAGGTGATATAAATATCCTCTATCTCTCTGCGGAGTTCCGCCCATATTTCCTGCTTTTTCTCCTCGCCCTTCACCACAATGTCGAGACAGTCCAGCTCTCCGATATGCTCCTCCAGAAATTCCAGCATATTTTCCACCGGCTGCCGCGTGGTCTGAACGTATGGTACTGCGCTGACCGTCGCCCCAAATCGTACCGGATCCTCTACGTAGGGCTTCCAGGCATACGGTTTTCCGTTGATAAAGGCCTCGAAAGCAACACCTTTCTCCTTCGTCAGCTCCACAATGCGTCTCACGGAATCCGCTGTCAATTTATACTGCTTCAGGCATTTTCTGGTATGTAAGTCATAAATTGCCGCGCCGTTGGAGGTAACGGCGTACTGTACGCCCCCGATCCCGCAAACCTCCCGCGGCAGAGAATTGAGCGCCCTTCCGCTTGCTATTACAACGTGGATCCCATTTTTTACCGCCAGCTCTATCGCTTTTTTATTTGCCTCGCTGAGCCGCCCCTGGCTGTTCAGCGTTGTGCGGTCCAAATCCAGCGCAATACATGAAATTTTCATCCTCTTCCTCCCTGTTGTGACAGCCATTCTATTCTTTTTCAGATGCTCCGCCCAGCTGTGACAGCCGTTCCATCAGATCTGAGATCAGACAGCCCACCGTCTCAAAATGTACAAAATCGGTGACTCTCTGGTCTGCAAAAACCTGCACCTGCGCCGGAAAATCCTCGTCCGCATCCCAGAAAACAAGCTGCAGGGACAGGCACGGAAATACCTCAAACTGAAAAGCCGCATCGCCTTTTTCCAGCCGTTTTCCTCCGGCCTTCCCGCAGGCCTCCGCAAGCTCCGCCGCCCGGCCTGTCCACTCCCGGCAAAATGCAGAAAACAGAGGATCCGGCACCCTTGGATTCCTGCTCACTACGCCGTCAATGGAATAGCTGGGAACCCACTGACCGCTCACGGTCGGAATGTCCTTCGTATAATGAAGCAAATGATAGATCGCCATAGCTTCGTTGAAATACAGCTCATCCGTCCAACCTTCCTCCGTCTGCTTTTCCAGGCAGCCCTCCGAAAGTCGCAGCCGGTACGGATTTCCGTAATACGGTATGTACAGGAAATTTTCATCCGTCTCCAAATGCAGAATTCCTGCGATCCGCTCCGGGTCAAACCCGGCAAAGGCACTGTGCCACTGTTCGCACACGGCTTCACATTCGGAAAATAAAACTCCTCGGTTCTGAAATGCATGGTAATTTACGCTCATATTTTTGCTCCTTTTCTCCACACACTTTTTACATGGATAATCTGCGCTTTTTCAATATATGATTGATAATCCCGCCTCCCACGATGATGGCCAGCGCAATATACACCACCTTTTTGGCCGCTTCCTGGGGAAGCTCGCTCTTCGGCCCGATGGATTCCGCATAAAGGATCAGGGAATACTCTATCTCATGGGGCGTCCCCATAGCGGTGGTATCCGCGATCACCGTAACCGCACGGTCGAAGGCCTCCACTGGAATCTCAAAGGTCGAATTTCCGCCGTCCGTATTGCGGTTCAAATATTTTTCCGTACCGACCTTCATATAATCATAGTTAGAGCTGCTCCACACGATCCGCACATACGCTTTTCCATCCCGCACGATAAAAACAGTGGGTGAAGAAACGCTGGCCTTTCCGCTTCCTCCCGTCAGGTCAAGATCAATGGCATACTCTCCGTCCTCCATATCGACGGCAACCGGATCCACGGGAGTCTCCGCAGTCTCCTCCGTCTCCCGCACTTCTGCGGCTTCCTCCGCTTCTAAATCCTCCGCTGCTCTGGTCTCTTTTGAATCTTCCTCTTCCAAATTCTCTGCTGCTCCGGCCTCTTTTGAATCCTCCGCCCCTTGATATGCGGCCACCGCCGCTTCTATCAGGTCATAATCCGGCAGCTCCACAAGAAGCGCGTCAGCCGGAAGCGTCCCCGCATCAAAAAGAACCCTCCGGTCATACCACTGTTCCTTTCTTTTGCTGAAAGCCGCAAGATCCAGTTCCTTATCCAAAGCCTCCACCGGAACTTCATACGTATATGATCCATCCTCCGCTTCCGTATAGCCGATATAATCTGACAGCTCCGCGGCAGCAGCCTCCCGGGCAGTCCCTGCAAAAAGCTTCAGATACCCCTGGCCGCCCAGCGTAATGGCCGCCGTCATCTCGCCCTGCTCCACCGTCAGCTCCGCTTTTGTAATCTGAAACATGGAGGAGCTGGATTCTGCCTCTATGGAGTAAACGCCGTCCTTTACGTCCCGGCCGTAGACGGGAAGCATCCCGTATCTGCCTACCGGCTCCACGGCAGCCATCTCCTCCCGGGGCGCCACCCGGTCATAGGATGGTTCCGTCTGTTTCTCCGCCAGTGCATGTCCCTGCAGCATGGCACAGACCGCAGCGGCCATAAAAATTTGAGTAACCCATTTTTTCATATGCTTTTACCTGTTCCATTTTTTCCTATAATAATAGTTTTGATTTTTTCGTCACTGCTTCGAATATAGCATACGCAGGATTTAAAGTAAAGATTGAAAAAAGGCAATGCCGCTAGTATAATGGTGATTATATCTGTAAAGGAGCATGTTGCACGGCATGATAGAAATAAAAAATCTCACCAAAAAATTTGACAATTTCACGGCTGTCGATTCCCTGAACCTGACGATAGACACCGGAGAATTTTTCGGGCTTCTCGGCCCCAACGGAGCCGGAAAGACGACAACCATCAGCATGTTGTCCACTCTGCTGCTCCCCTCCTCCGGTGAAATTTTAATCGACGGGGAACGGCTTACCCGGCAGCGTCCCGAACTGAAGCGGAAGATCAGCGTGATCACCCAGGAATATTCCATGCGCCAGGATATGAATATGGACGAGATCATGGAATACCAGGGGCGGCTGTATTTTATGCCTCTGAAGCAGATCCGGGCCCGCACGGAGGAGCTTCTGGAATTCTGCGGACTGATTGATTTCAGAAAAAGAAGCGTCCGCAAGCTTTCCGGCGGAATGAAGCGTAAGCTGATGGTCTGCCGTGCCCTGCTCACCGAACCGGAAATATTGCTGCTGGACGAGCCCACCGCCGGTATGGACCCGCTTTCCCGAAGGCAAATGTGGAACCTGCTGCGCCAGCTCAACGAGAAAAATCTGACTATCCTGCTCACAACGCATTACATCGAGGAAGCACAGTCCCTGTGCGGCCGCGTCGCACTGATGAACGCCGGAAGACTGGAGGAGGTCAACACCCCCGCCGGACTGATTGACAAGCTGGGGGCCTATGCAGTGGATCAGATGTCCGAAAGCGGCATCGAAAGCCACTACTTCCACGACCGTCAGGAGGCCATCGCTTACCTGGCCGGGCTGAAGGGACAGACTGCGTTGAGGGACACAACTCTGGAGGACGTATTTCTGGAGCGCGCCGGAAAGCATCTCACGCCGTCATAGCAGATCCCAAAGAAGAGTTGCTGCAAATAAAAAAATATCGCAGAAGCCGCTCTGCTCCGCGAACATTAATATGAAATACTGCCGCAGGATTTTCACCATCCTGCAAAAAGGAGAACTGTCATGGGAATTATTACGATCCTATGGGAAAAATGGACAGAATTTAAACGTGATTTTTATAAGATTACTCTGGCGGCAATGGTCGCGCCGCTCATGTATCTGATCGTATTCGGGCTTGGGATCCAGACCTCCTCCCACGGGGAGCCGTATCTGTATTTCCTGATTCCCGGCGTCGTATCTTTGACCACCATGAACGGCAGCTTCAACGCCATCGCCCAGAACCTGAACGTTCAGAGGCTTTACGAAAAAGCCTTTGACCAGGTTATGATCTCGCCGACGCCGCTGTGGCAGTTTATTGTCGGCCAGATCATCGGCGGAAGCCTCCGGGGACTGTACGCAGGCAGCGTGATCCTGATCCTCACTCTGCCCATCCGCACCGGACTTACCTTTAACGGTCTGTCGTTTTTTATCATGTTTTTAAACGGCGCAGTATTCTCTGCCATCGGCGTCGTCGTATCCTTTCTTGCCAAAAACCACGCCGATGTACCGAGATTTTCCAACTACATCATCATGCCGATGGCATATCTGTGCAACACCTTTTTTTCCACAGACAGCATGCCCGGCGGACTGCGTCAGGCAGTTTCCATCCTGCCGCTCTCTCAGACCAGCGGCATGATCCGGGGTATCGCCTCCGGCACCGGGGCCGACCTCCGTGGAATTGCGGTTCTGCTGGTATATCTCGTTGTATTTACAGGAATCGCTTTTGGATTCATCTACAAGAAAAAAAATCTTTAAATTCCGGGGGCATTCATATTTGCCCCCGTTTTTCATTGCCGCAATTTATCCTGTTGCCGCAATGTATCTCGTTGCCGCAATGTATCCTGCCTTTCATCTGTCTGCTTCTCAGATTCTTCCCGCCTTTTCAACATGATTGATCCGGGCTGACAGGAGTAACAATCGGTTTGCCGTCCTTATCTACCAAAACGGTCACTCCACAGCCGCTTGACATATTAGAAGACAGCAGTACATAATTTACTCCCGTTTCCGTATCAACAATGATTTTACGGATATTGGCGACCCCCTGCGAATAAGTTTCTATAAACCGTTCTTTAGCCATGCTGCACACTCCTTTCTTCATTATAACGTGTTTCTCGGTTCTCATCCTCATGCACTCAGCGCTCTCAGCGCCTCCAGCGTGGCACCCAGATTCTTGCAGTGCCAGTTTTCCGGCCTGAGATATTTTGAACCTGGTATACCGGTTTCCAAACCGCCCGCAGCCAGCGTACCGGAGGAACGGAACTCACTGAGCTCCTTTTGCTGAGCAGAAAGCATAATTGTCCCTTCCCCCGTATCCAGCTCAATGCGGTAATTCAACATATCCTCCTCTATACGCACCGCGCGGATGCTGTCAAACGGAAGCTGCAGCGCCACCTCCCTTTTGAGGTTCAGAAACAGCTTTCCGAAGGGAACAAGTACAATAGAGTCCCGGCATATCTGAAGAACATAAAATTCATTTTGAAAAAACCGGGCGATTCTCTCGCTCAGGTTCGCCGCTGCGTATGTCACAATAATTCCGCGGTTCTTTACAGGCTCAAAGCCTGCCTCTTTTAAAATTTCAGTCACTTTCTTTTCCGTTGCCATAAAAATGTTCTCCTTTGTTTTGTTGGGGTGAGCATATCATAATCCGGTCCGTTTTTTTCCTTTTTTTCGCCAACGGTCCGTTTTCCTTCGCCAATGGCAAAGGCCGGAGCATCACATGCCCCGGCCCTCCGTTTTGTCCCGATATTCACTTTTTGCCCTGCGGGATAAAAGACAGGTCTCGCCGTTATCCAGCTCAACCAGCTGCTCCTTCATCCGCACAGCCCGTATGCGGCTCCGGTTCACAAGAAATCCCCGATGGCACCGCCAGAATGCTTCTCCCAGCTCCTTTTCAAAATGTTCCAAACTGCTGTTGAATTCCAGCAATTCATCCTTAAGGTGCAGCCGCAGGGTATGCCGGTAGCCTGCCGCTTCAAAATACAGAATATCCTCCGTGGGAATATGGCGTACCGTATCCAGTATTTTAACAGTACAGTAGCCCTCCGGCGCCGGGGGCTGTGCCCGCATCCGTTCCTGGATACTTTCCAGACAGCTTCGCACCCGCACAGCCATCGCATCGGCGTCCCCTTTCACGATGTAATCCAGCGCCTCCAGACGAAGCCGAAAGGTCTCAAAGGCAAAATCTCCATGAGCAGTGATAAACACGATAAAGCCCCGGGGATCATACCCCCTCAGCTTCTGCGCCAGCTCAAGCCCGCTCATTTTCCCCGGAAAATCAATGTCCAGAAAATAGACCGCCGGTACCGTATCCTCCCGCTGCAGATCAAGCAGGACGTTCGGATCATCCGTTGTCCGAAGCGGTCCCATATCTCCATCCAGAATCAGTATCTGCCGGGAAATAATCTGTTCCAGGCGGTTTCGAACCGGCCGTTCATCGTCACATATGTATACAGGTATCATAAATTTTTCCTTTCCGATATCCGCCCCTCTCAGGCTGCAGGAATATGCAGCTCCTGCACAAACATTTCTTCTTTCAGATAGGTGCGTGATACACAGCCGCGGTATCTGGAAATGATTTTGCGGTAGCTGGAGAGACCTGTCCCGTGCCCCTTTCCTTTCGTGGTATATCCTTTCCGCACCAGCGCAGACAGATCCGGAGCAGTATCATAATTGTTGGCTACCGCAAGATACAGTTCCTTTTCCTCCTGCAAAAGTATGATCCGCACGATCCCACCGTTTCTGGCCGCCGCATCCAGGGCATTGTCCAGCAGGATTCCCAGAACCCGCAGCAGATCCTCCGTCCCGATGGTCTGAGCAGGATTCATGGGCCGCAGTACCTCCAGCACCGCCGCTGTCAGCGTCTGAATCAGCGGAACACGGTATATTTTCGTCAAAAGTATGCCCAGCACGGCGGCGTGCAGGGTGGAAAATGCCAGTTCAAGCAAAAGTCCTTCCCACGGTTTATCAAGCCAGAATATGAGAAAAGACTGACCCCAGGATACTGCGCAGAAATATACCACATAAACCGCGCAGGGAAGCTTTTTCATTTTCTGCCCCAGCAATCCCAGCGCCATTTTAAATATGCCGAATCCAAAGCAAAGAAAGACCAGGAAAATGGTCGCTAACCGGAAATATAAAGGCATAAAACAATCCTCCTACAAATCGGAATCTGCCATTTTCTCTGCGGAGGGTATGCTGCTGCCCTGATCCGGCTGCTGTCCGTCATGCGCCTTCCATTTGCAATCCGTTAACTGCATGCCGGAAAACACCGCCTTAAAGGAGGAATCCTCCGGGGAACAGGCATAGATACCGAAGCGTATCCGCCCCTTTCCGGCGTGCATATGGCAAATCCGCATCTGACTGAATACCTCTCCATCCGCCGAACATTCAATACAGTAATCATCTTCCCTTCGGCTGAAGCGGTACCACATTGTTTTTACGGAAGCGTCTATGGCCGTTGTCGCCCAGTCTGAATACCCCTGATTCGTAACCACACTTCCCAAATGCTGATATTCATAATTCTCATACTCAACCGAAGCCTTCAGCCAGTTTTCGCTGTCCAGATACATCACAATACCGCACTGGTCAAACCTGTGATGACTCTCATGAAAGTCTGTTTTTACAATGAAGCTGAAATACGTTTCTTCTGTTTCCATCTGTAAAACAGGAGCGTTGTCGTTTTGGAAATGATAGTACGTTCTCTGCCACAGATCCGTATGGGGCTTTGTGACAATCTCAATCGTATCACCGTCTATTTTGCAGCGTTCCGGCTCCCTTGTCCATTTAAACCTGCTTAAATCCATTACTTTTATCCCCTTTCCCTTTTTTCGCCAAGGCATCCTGCTCCTGGCTGACATGCCGTCAAATTTACACGCTGTACACATACAGCTCATGCAGCGCCCTGGTGGCGCTGATATAAAGAAACTGTCTGTAAAATGAATTTTCCCGGTCTCCTCCCAGGATAAATACCTGGTCGAATTCCAGCCCCTTTGCCTGGTAGAAGGTAGTCACTGTGACGCCCTTTTTGAAAACGGAGCTGTCCCGGTCGATGTAGGAGACGTGCTCCATCCGGCCCTCCAGATAAGCGAAGCATTCCCTGGCCTCCGCCTCCGTCATGGTCAGAACTGCCGCCGTCTCGTAGCCTTCTTCTCCCAGCCTTACGCGGCGGAGCATTTCTTCCAGGGCGTCGCCAGCCTTCGGAAACTGTCTTTCCTCCACTTCTTTCCCATGCCTTTGCAGATATTCGATCCCCGTGACCCCGGATACCCTCTGCGCATACTCTGCAATTTCCAGCGTGTTCCGGTAGCTCTTGTTCATCTCGATCCGGCGCACCTGGCGGCCGAATATCCTGTGAAGAAAGGTCTGCACATCCATCCCGGCGCCGTCCACGGTCTGCGCCCGGTCTCCCAGTATCGTCATGCTGCAGGAAAACATTCTTTCCAGAATAACATACTGCAAATACGTATAATCCTGCATCTCGTCAATAACAAGATGACGGATATTTTTTCGGCTGCCGTTTCCCAGAAGACGCTGTTTCAGATACAGGATCGGGTAAACGTCCTCATACTCCAGCATGCGCTGCTCTCTGGGCACTGCCTGAAGCGTCGGCATATCATACGCCTCCAGGAGCCAGTTGTATATCTCGTATACGTCCGTGGTCACATACATACGCATAAACCGCTCCCGAAGCAGCTCCAGTTCGTCCTCCTTCAGCGATTTTCCCCGAAGCGTCTCGTACTCATCCACGAAATAATCCATGAGAGCCCCCACTCTGGAAAGAAGAGGAACCTCCATAAATTTGTAATAAAACAGCTTTGTAAGCTCCTCTGCCGTCTTCTCAAAGCCCTTGTATTCTATATCCCTGAAGTCGATGAGTCGGTCCTCCAATTCGATCAGAAAGCCCTCCACCGCCCGGACGTACTGCTCTGACTGCTTCCAGCCGCCGTATTCGGATTTTCCGCCCCGAATCTGGTGTTCAATATAATGATAGCGGTCCTCACAGTCCGCCGCCACGTCCTGAAGCTGCCGGTATGCGAACAGGTCAAAGCTCATCTCCCGAATATTTTCCTCCCCCAGCTCCGGGAGAACATGGGAAATATAATCAGAGAAGACACTGTTCGGCGACAGAATCAGGATGTTGGAGGATTTCAGCCGTTCCCGGTCATGGTAGAGCAGATACGCAATCCGGTGCAGTGCAATAGAAGTCTTTCCGCTGCCTGCCGCCCCCTGGATCACCAGTATCTTGTCCTTCATATTGCGGATGATCGCATTCTGTTCCTTCTGAATCGTACGCACAATGTTTTTAAGCTGCGTGTCGCTGTTGGCGCTCAGCTCTTGCTTCAGAATATCGTCGTCAATCTTCGTATCGCTCTCAAACTCGTAGATCATCCTGCCGTCCCGGATTTTGTACTGCCATTTGGAAAGGATTTCTCCCTCCATCCTGCCTCCCGGAGCTTCATAGGACGCCTCTCCCTTGTCATAATCGTAAAACAGGCCGCTAACCGGGGCCCGCCAGTCATAGATCAGCGGCACCCGGCCTGATTTTTCCGAAAAGTTACCGATCCCGATGTAAAAGATCTCCGGCTCCTCTTCTCCCTCGTACACAAAATCCACACTGCCGAAAAACGGAGCATCCAGCATTTTCTTCAGGCGGTGATTCATTTTCAGATTCTCTTTGTTGGCATTTACCTGTGTCAGAAGAGCCTGCTGGTTGTCAAAATCCTCGTAGCCGTACTGGTCCATCTCCGTATAATTTTCCCAGTAATAATCGTGCATACTCTCAATGTCCTTCTGGACTGCCTCTATCTTATCACCGATTTCCAGAATTCTTTTCTTCAGCAGGTCCGTCACAAATGTAAGATATTCTGTTCCTCTGCTCATTGTCATCCTCCATCTAACCTGTCAGTATGTTTTATTTTGCCCCAAACAGCTCATAATAAAATATGTATTGCTGCATCACTCCCTGAAGCCCTCTGTAGCGGCGGTTCGGGAATCCGCGTTTATAATGCTTCTGCATCGCCTGATTGATGTGCGTATCCACCGGAAAGGCCTCCAGATGGTGCAGCGCAAAAAGGCAGATGCAGTCTGCCACCTTCTCTCCGACGCCGAACAGGGTGAGCAGCTCCTCCTTCGCCCTTTTATAGGGCATCCGGCTGACCGCATCCAGATCAAACCCGCCGGAGACGACGCTCCTAGCCGCCCGGACCACGTACCTGCTGCGGTAGCCGAGGTTGCAGGCCTTCAGAGCATCGTCCTCCAGCCCCGCCAGCGCCTCCGGCGCCGGAAATGCGTGATAGACCTTTCCGTCCTCCGTCTCCATCCGCTCGCCGTAGCTCTCGCAAAGGTTCTCAATACACCTGCGGATCCGCACGATATTGTTCTGCTGGGAAATCAGGAATGAAACGATCATCTCCCACAGATCCTGCCGCAGGATGCGGATACCCGACCCGAAGGACGCGGCATTCACCAGATAAGCATCTCTCGGATTGATCTTTTCTATACATGCTCCATAGTCACTGTCCAGATCAAAATAGCTGCGCCAGAACTCCGAAAATTCCGCTTCGGAGCAATAAAAAACACATTGTTCTCCCCGCTGTGCGACCTTCAGATACCGGTCTCCCGCTATCACTGAATATACCGTTCCCGGCTCCTGCTCTGCTTTTTCCGCTTCCTTTTCCTCATTCTGCTCTTGACCCGAGCATTGTTCAGAGCCGCAAATCTGCTCCATGCGGAAGCACTGGCCGGAGCGGCATATCTGTTCCAGACTGAAATTTGAGACCGTCATTTCCACCATATCATTTTCCTCCTGACTGTATTCCCTCCAGCACGTCCATCAGCATCTCAAAAAATCGTCCTCTCCCTCCAGCATCGGAGAATTTTCCCCGCCGCCGTTCGTACTGCGCTTCATCTGTGCATGAAATTCCTCTCCGGCAGCAATCAGCTCCATCGGATATAGTTCATAGCCAAGCTCCCGGCAGACATTGCAGAAAGCCAGCAGCGGCTCCCCGTCCTGCCGTGTCTCCAAAAGTCTCCGCCTCATTTCAGTATCCGTAACAGCTCTTCTTTGTATTTCATCTAACAGCTCTGTCGTACTCATATACAATCCCCGCCCGTCTTCTTCTGATTTTGTTCTTTCCTGCTATCATCTGGTTTTATTTTATTCTTTTATCAGTCCGTGCCGTGTCAGTCGGTATACTTGGCCGCAGACCTCTTCGATATACTTTCTGTCATGGGAAATACTTATGATCGCTCCGCCGTAATCTCTCAAAGCTTTCCGTATCACCGGACCGGACAGAGGCGAAAAATTTCTGGTGGGCTCATCGAGAATCAAAACCTCCGCCCCTGACATGTTCATTTTCAGAAGCAGTATCTTGGCCTTCTGTCCACCGGACAATTCTGCCGCCGGATGCTCCATCTCCTGCGCCGTATATTTCATAGAACCGAGATACGTGCGGATTCTCGCAATCTCTTCCCTGTCTCCTGTCTGCACCAGATACTCCACCGGCGTTTTGTCCATATCCAACAGCTCCTCATAATCCTGAGGCATATAGCATGCGCGAATGTCGGTGCGGCTCAGCAGCTCCTCCGCGATCTTTTTCAGCAAAGTCGTCTTTCCAGCACCGTTTCGTCCTACGATGCAGATTTTTTCTCCGCCTTTTACGAAAAGACTGATGTTCTCCGCCAGTACCTGATCGGAAATTTCTGGTGCGGAATCGCGCACAGTAAGACGTTCCAGACGAAAATCCAAAACTGTTTTTCCGGCAGGCAGAGAAACATCCTGCCCGAGTTTTAGAAAAATAGCTTCCTCTGATTCCGGCATTCCAGTCATCCCGGCGGCCTCCCGCTGAAATCGGCGCTCCATGGATTTCACCGCCTTCATTTTTTTCTTCAAGAGCTGCCCCGCATGCGGATCCTGCCTCGATACGGCATTCTGGGCATTTTCTACCTTTTGCTGAAGCCTTTGATATTTTTCCTGACGCCGCTTTTCCTGCCGTCTCTCATTCTGTGCTTCCCGGCGCTGGCTCTCAAGCTGTGCGCTCCGCTGCCGCAAATATGCACGGTACGACGTATGTGCCACCGTATACCGGCTGACGGTCTTTCTTCGAAGCTGTTCGATATGAATAATCACGTTCGCAGTTTTCTCGATCAGTGTTTCATCGTGGGAGACATACAGTACAGGCTGATGAGCCTTCAAGAGCATGCTCTCCAGCCATTCCAGCGTTTCAATATCAATGTCGTTTGACGGCTCATCCAAAAGCAGTACCGTGGGCCGGGCCATCCATATTCTAGCTAACTGAGCTTTTATCTTTTCTCCGCCGGACAGCGTATGCATCCGCTGTTCCCAAAAGAAAAAATCCGGTGTCACCCGAAGATTTCCGGCAAGCGCACCAAGCTGCCCCGGAGTTTGATCCCAAAACAACGGTTCTTCACAAAAGAACTCGTAGACACTTTTTTCCTTGTCACTTTGCGAAAGCTCCTGGGGCAGATAGCCGAGACGCTCCCCGGTGCAGATCCGCTCTCCGGTCACCTCTGCATACGCTTCCACCGTCTCCGGATCCGCAAGCCATTTCAGCAGCGTGGATTTTCCGTTTCCCTCTTCTCCTATGATAACCGCCCGGTCTCCCGGATTTAATACAAACGAAAAATTTTCAAGTATCGTGTGCAGATCCTTTTTATGCACAATGTTCAGATTTCTAATCTGCAGCATATAAATTCCCCCTGTCCCTCTGCCGCAGGCGGGCCGCAAAATTGCGTATCCTGACCCGAGCTTCCCTTTGCCAGAGAAAACCGTGGGCTTCACTGCACGAAGGACTTTCCTTATATAGTACAAAAAAATCTGTTTTCACAGCCGAAAACAGATTTATGCACAAAAAGAAACCTATTGAACAATCAAAGGCTCCGAAATGTCCACTCATCTGCTGCAGCGGTCATACCGCCGTCTTATCTGGCATACGCAAACAAACCTGTCGGCAGGCTTAAAAAATATCTGTCTGTTACGTACCAAATAAGATTATCTGAACATTTCCTCACCTGTACATGTCCCTGAACATGTGCCTTTCTTTTATAAAATATTTTTCTGTAAATGCCGGGTCAAATACCGCCGGCATTTAACTGTGCAGAGTATACCATACTCCATGGGAAAAAGCAATTATTTTTGTCGCAGACCGCTGCCACCCTATTGCCAAACGTGAAAATCAGTCTCTGCAGCCTGCTGCCTCATTTTAGGGACAAAGTCTTTCGCTTTTTGCGGATATTTTTTCGTTTCGAGGCCCTGTATTCCCGGATCACCTGCCCGATCTCAGTGTAATCCCGCTCAAATAGTACCTCGCTGACCTGCCAGGCCAGTTCTTCCTTTGAAACCCTCTGAAGCAGCTTATCTATCACGAAGTCCTTGCTTTTCTCCCGGTATTTCGGCAGGCTGTTCCATTCCTGAAGCTGTGCCAGCTCAGGCCGCCACAGAATACTCAGCTTCCGCCTCCAGTCGGTTTTAGGATTTCGTCCGGGCTGTCTGAGCATGTAAAAATCTGTCTGCCCTTCGGCCTCCTCCACAGTGATAATCCCCCACCAGTCCGGCACATGCTCTCCGATGTGCAGTCCATGAGTGGAGCCTGCCACAACATAATTATAATCAAAAAAGCGGTCGTAATCCTTCACCTGCCGTTCCAGCCGGGCATACGTATCCGCATCGCTTTTTATCTCTATTCCCACCAGAGCCTCCGGCAGCACCATCATGATGTCTGCCCTGGACCGGCCCATCTGCTTTTCCTCTATAATCCTTGATTTTTCATACCTCTCTTCCAGAAAATCGAAAAGAGGCTCCCGTATGTCTCTGTCGTATAACATGCAACAACCTGCCGTATTTTTTCACTCAGGATGCCTTTTCCGAATCGGGTGCCGCAGCACGGTTCGAAGCCGCTCCGGCGCCGTCCGCCCCGGGTCGCCCAGGTAAATCTCATGGTGGCGGCGTTCTCCCGTAAAATCCGGCTCATAGCCCTGAGCCTCGGCAAACTCATCCATCCTCAAAATCGTCGCCGTCTCCTCATCATAAGGCCCCACATGCATGCACTGCACGCACAGCCCTTCCTCATAGGTCAGAAATTCCACTCTGGAATAGTCTGTTTTCTTTTTGGTCTCTGCCTCCGAAACAGCCCAGTAAAACTCTTCCCTCGTGACAAAATCCGGCAGACGGATCATGGCGATCCACTGAAACTCTTCCTTGCGGCTGTCCTTGATCCCTTCCATGCCCTCCAGCCACCAAAGGCCCTCCAGCGGCGGCACGACGTAAGAAAAGTATCCCTCTATCCTGTGATTTCCTTTATAACTCATTTTTATCGTAAATGCAATCCCATACAGCAGCCCTACGGCCTGTTTATATTCGCCGCCCGTTTCATTCGGGGCGCCTTTCCCCCGCACCGCGATATAATTCATGGCCGGAATTTCTATAATTCCCGGTTGTTTCGTCGGCAGATAAAGCTCCTTGTACTCCTTCTTATAATCAAACGCCATCTCCGTTTTCCCCTTCCTCAAATAACCGTTTGCTTTTCCATCAAATCCCCTGCGGGTGATACTTTTCCTGAAGCTCTCTTCCAATCTGTGCCAGCTCCTCCCGCAGCTCCACCGGCTCCAAAAGCTCTGCCCTGCTGCCGAAGGTCAGAATCCACCCAAAGAGATGGCCGCGGTCCGCGAACCCGGCCTGAAACAGCAGGCTGCCCTCCGGCTCTTCCTGAAAGCTGTCCGCTCCGAATTCCTCAATGAGCCGCCACTTGTATTCTGCGCTGAAGCGCGCTTTTACCTGAAGCGTTGCCGGAAAAATCCGTTCCGGTGAAAGCTCCGGCATCGGAACCGGCCTCTCCTCAAACCTTTCTCCCGTCCGCTGCGGCCAGGCCATCCGGTTAAGCTTAAACATGCGAAAGTCCTCCCGGCAGGCACACCATCCCCAGACGTACCAGGTGGACCAGTGAAACACGAGATAATACGGTTCTATCCGCCTTCTGGTCTCTCCCCCCGGAGCATAATAATCAAAGGCTACCAGCTCCCTCTGCTCAATCGCAGCCCGGAACAATTCAATTTTGGGCGCCAGCGCATTTTTATCCCAGGAGGAAAGGTCAATCAGCATGGTTTCATCCCCTGTCACCAGTTTCGAAGACCCCGCCGAAAGCTTTTCCATCAGCTGGCCGTACCGGTTGGTCCCGCTGACCGAATCGAGGCTCCGCAGCCCGGCCAGAATCGCCTGCATATCCGAAGAGGTCAGCAGAGTACGGTGAATGGAATAGCCCTCCATGATGGAGATTCCGCCGTTTGCTCCCTGTGATGTAACAATCGGGATCCCGGCCCTGCACAAATCCTCTATGTCGCGGTGGATCGTCCGTCTCGACACCTCAAAACGTTCCGCCAGCCAGGGAGCCGTCACCTTTTTCTTCTGCAATAATATAGATAAAATCCCGATCAAACGGTCAATTTTCATGCTGTTCTCCTTTTATCATAGCGCAAGCTGTTCAGATCCGTTTTTCCCGGAATCATACTGGTTGGCCGACGCTCCTTTTCCAAAATTTCTAAAACAGCGTAAGCTGCTCATAGCTCCCTTTTTCCTCAAATTCACGGAGATACCGAAATACAAGTTCTGCGTTGCTCTCCAGCTTGTGCTCCCGGCATCTCCTGTGAAGCAGCTCCATCAGCTCCGCATTATGGTCGCTGGTCGCCTCATATGCATACCGGTATTTTCTGTGATACTTTCCCTTCATTCCGGGAAAATGACGGTCCAGAGCCTGATAGAAATATTCCCGGTCCCCCTCCCGCAGGGTTACGCCCATTCCAAAGCAGATGATCCCATATACCCCGGCACGGATACAGTAATCCAGAATCCCCTCCAGATTTTCTCTCGTATCATTGATAAACGGAAGGATCGGCGACAGCCAGACCACCGTGGGGATTCCGTTTTCGTGCAGGATCTGCAGGGCCTCGAAACGCCGTCTCGTTGTACAGACATTCGGCTCCAGTATTTTACACAGCTTTTCGTCGTACGTCGTCAGCGTCATCTGCACCACACACTTTGTCTTCTCATTGATGCGCTTGAGCAGCTCAAGATCCTGCAACACACGGTCCGATTTCGTCTGTATCGCAGCTCCAAAGCCGTACCGCTCAATGATTTCCAGACATTTTCTGGTCATCCGAAGCTCCTCCTCACAGTGCATGTACGGGTCGCACATAGCTCCCGTCCCTATCATGCATTTCCTTCGCTTGGAGCGCAGCGCCCTCTCCAGCAGCTCCGGTGCATTTACCTTGACCTCGATGTCCTCAAACCTGTGTGTAAACTGATAGCATTTGCTCCGGCTGTCACAATAAATGCAGCCGTGGGTGCATCCGCGGTAAATATTCATGCCGCCGCCCGCGGATAAAATGCCCTTCGCCTCTACAAAATGCATATTTCTTTATGACCTCCCGTAAAGCCTTTCTGACCTCTGTAATACTTTGTTATTCCCATAACACCCTGCTGTCTCTTATAATACTCTGGCATTCCCATAACACCTTGCTGTCTCCCATAATACTCTGGCATCCCCTTATCTTTATTGTCTGTCCGCAGCGTCTGCTCAGATTCTTTTCATCCTGAAAAATCAACGTTTTTCATGCATCGCGAGAAATTTCTTCACGGACAGAATCTCATTCGTCACAAAATTGCCATCCGAAAACAGAGCGAAATTCGTCACCGCTGCCGGAGCATTTTTTGCTTTTTCCAATGTATCGACTAACGTCGATTTAAATGGGATCTGATGCTCCCTTGCTGCCTGTTCCAGCAGGGGTACATATTTGGCTGTGAAAGGGCACTGGTGAGTATAATAAACTACATATCCATCCTCACCAATATGAGTTTCCTTTACCTGATGATTAAAGCGTGGAACCGGAGCCTCCTCATCGAAGGGAAGATACCACAGCTCAAAATACGGCGGCGCCGCATCGGCACGGCAAAAGCCTTTGTATTTTAAGTAGCCCGGATCCGCCAGAAACGGCATCTTCCTTGCGGCGGAAAGAATACAGAGCCCATGCTTGTTCTGACTGCGGCTGTCACGGATACATGCATCCAAAAGCTGGCTCGAAAAGCCCTGTCCTTTGAACTGCCCTGCTACCCAAAGGCAGTTAATATACATATAGCCGTCTGCCCTCACAGGACTCCAGGCGTATTCTGCCGGAATATATTCGATAAAGCATTTCCCCCGCACATTGCCTTTTAAAAACACAAGCCCTTCTTGAAACCGCTCCTGTAGCCAGGCTTTTTTCGCCAATACTCCACAGTCCTTTTTCCCCGCTATCGCGCAGCAGATATGCTCCTTTTCCAAATTTTCTGCGTTAACTCTGATCCATTCCATAAACTGCCCTCCTCATGCTTACTGACGCTATTATAAATAAAGAATGGTGACAGCTGTATGTCATGTTTCAATCTGAAAAAATTATTCTTCCCTCAAAAACAGCAGGTTTTCTTTCCTGCCCTGACAGGCCTTTTTCATTTTATGAGAGGCAATCGACAGCATCACCGGATTGAGCCTCCGGGCCCTCTGCGGACAGACTGCAGCGCAGTGCATACAGGAAATGCATTTGTTTTTCTCCACCCTGCGCGGATTGTCCTTCGATATTGCCCCCACCGGGCACGCCGCCGCGCACCGCCCGCACCGGTTACAGCCTTTTCCGGCGGTGGGCTTAAAGGGCACGCCGTTATATTCCCGGTACTTATGATTTCCCGGAAGCACCAGGCGGCTCTTCCCTCCATCCTTCATTTCCGGCATGTCCTTTTCCGATCTGCCCTTTTCCATCATATTCTTCTCTGGCACAATGCTTTCCGGCACGTGCTTTTCCAGCATGTTCCTTATCTGCTCCGCAAAATGCCGAAGCTCCTTCTCATCCTCCGTATCCGGTCTTCCCGCGCCGAACTGATGCATCAGGGAATGCTCGGCCACCGCTGCGATTCCTGCCACGCAGCAAAATCCCGCCGCCTCCAGAATGTCCTGAAGCTCCGTCAGAGTGTCGTCGATTGCCCGGTTTCCGTAGACCGCCGTCAAAACGGCCCTGGCCCCATTTCCTTTTATTGCCTTTATGCGCTCCGCTGCGATGCCCGGAACCCGGCCGCCAAAAGAAGGAACCGCCACAATACAGACATCCTCCGGCTTCAGCCGGATCGTTCCCGACTCCGGCTTATTGCTCAGCAGATCAATCTTAATCCTGTCCATCTTCCAGACGCCCGAAAGAATGGACGCCACCTTTGCAGTACCCCCGGTGGGGCTGAATACCATCTCATATAATCTCATTCTGAAGACCTCCTCCTTAACCTTCTGTACGATCTTTGTTTTCACTCGTATTTCCTGTCCACCCGTAACACATGATATTCAGTATAGCATGGATGATTTTACCCCTTCAATCTCTTTCTTTCCGTTATACGTCTCCTACTTTCAAAACAAAAAAATTTTAAAATAGTATTGATTTTTATCCCAAAATCTGTTTATCTATTATAGGAAAACCTATAGAATTATGATAGTGAGGTACGTAAAATGAAACCGATTAAAGAAGGAAAAGTCCGCGAGATCTATGACAACGGCGACAATCTGATCATGGTTGCCACCGACCGTATCAGCTGTTTTGATGTAATCCTGAAAAATGTTGTAACCAAAAAGGGAACCGTTCTGACCCAGATGTCGAAGTTCTGGTTCGATCTGACGAAGGATATTCTTCCTAACCATATGATTTCCACTGACGTCAAGGACATGCCGGAATTCTTTCAGAAGCCGGAATTTGACGGCAACAGCATGATGTGCAAGAAGCTCCATATGCTTCCCATCGAATGCATCGTCCGGGGCTACATCACCGGCAGCGGCTGGGCAAGCTACCAGAAGGACGGCACCGTATGCGGCATCAGGCTCCCGGAGGGCCTGAAGGAATCCGACAAGCTCCCGGAACCGATCTATACTCCGTCCACAAAGGCCGAGATCGGCGACCATGACGAAAATATCTCCTACGAGCAGAGCATCGCTCATCTGGAAAAATATTTCCCGGGCAAGGGCGAAGAATACGCTGCAAAGCTTCGCGACTGCACCATCGCACTTTACAAAAAATGTGCGGACTACGCCCTGAGCCGCGGTATCATCATCGCAGACACCAAATTTGAGTTTGGTCTGGATGAGGAAGGCAATATCGTCATCGGCGATGAAATGCTGACCCCGGACAGCTCCCGTTTCTGGCCGGCTGACGTATACGAACCGGGGCATGGACAGCCTTCCTTTGACAAGCAGTTCGCCCGCGACTGGCTGAAGGCAAATCCAGACAATGACTGGACTCTGCTGGAGGACATCGTGGAAAAGACCATCAACAAATACCTTCAGGCATATGAAATGCTGACCGGAGAAAAGCTTCAGTAAAAGCCAAAAAATCAAACGAGTGGGAGGCGGTGATTAACCGCCGTCCTCTCACACCACCGTGCGTACCATTCGGGCCGCAGCGGTTTCTTCCTGTGTACCTTTAGTCCAACCGTACGGAAATCAACTCATAAAACGCATATACATATTCACTTCTCTCTCCCGGCAATTTAACCGTATAATTCTCTATGAAGTTACCTCTCATATACCCTACAGAAGACTTATTACTTTGCAGAAGCAACAGATTAAATTCGTCTTCATTGTAATATAGGTCTTTTCCGGCTTGCCACTCCTTACCGCCGGACTCCACCCTTTCTTCTCTAAATGTATTATCTCCATTGGATATATACAGTGTATATTCACCGTTTTGTTCCACTATACAAGCTGCCCCTTTTGGTGGATTCGTAAATTTCTGTACTGTAAGTCTGCACTTCAATGTCTTTCCATCCACTTTGGCAATGATATTTGTAATACCCGCATTTTTTCCAACTACCCACAAATGCTGTTTACTTGCCTGCGAAGGGCATATTTCTGCAATATTCTTGTTCTCAATATCCCACGTAACAGTTGAACTTGTTCCTAATACGCCCAGAGAAGCCTGTGATCCGCCTGCATATACTGTCATGCTTGCTTGATCCAAATATGGATTTTTTACCGTAGCCTTAGCCTTAACAATCACTTTACACTTATATGTTTTATTTCCTATTTTCACTTTAATGTAAGCTGTACCAGCCTTTTTCGCCTTCACGCGGTATACATATTTTGACTGCTTAGAAATAGTAGCAACTGATTTTTTTGAGGTACTCCATTTCGCTGTTTTTGCTGTGCCTGTAACTTTCAAATCATATGTTTTGCCTACTGTCAAGGTCAGAGACGTTTTATTCAGCTTTGGCGAATCCTTAACTGTAATCTTACATATGTATTTTTTTGAACCTGCTTTAACTGTAATTTTAGCTGTTCCCGCCTTTTTCGCTGTCAGCTTTACAGTATTATTGTTTACCCTTTTCCCCGTTACAACAGCTTTGCTTGAAGAAGAAAAACTTACCTTCTTACTATAGTTCTTTAACGTCAAATTGTAACTCTTTCCCACCGTTAAAGTTTTCTTTGTTGCCGATAATTTCGGCTTTCCTGCCGCATGAGCTGTGATTGATAAGGACATCATAAATACCAGCAAGGCGGATACCACTAGCAAACATTTTCTCCTGGCTCTTTTTCCCATCAAGTTATTTCCTCCTTTGATAATTTTATTTTATCTTTCTACTATTATACCCATTTTACCGGGTATGTTCAAGGCTTTTCTATAAATCTATAATTATATTATCAAATTTATGAGGTATTCTATGATAGACTACACGCCCCTTTGGGAAACCATGAAACAGCAGAATATATCCACCTACAGACTATTGAAAGATTATGGTTTTTCAAAAGGTACGCTGGATTCTCTAAAGCAAAATAAAAATGTTACGCTTAATACTATTGAAACCCTATGTACCATCTTGAACGTTCCGATAGAACAAATCGTTAGAATCGTTCCCGATAAAGACAAATAGCATTCCCAAATCATCTTGTATTGGGAATGCTATTTTTAAATGCCTATAGTCTTATCCGCTCACAGCTCCTCATAGGACACCAGCTTATCCAGCGGCTTACGCATCTTAGAATGGCGCTGCGGGTCCGCCGCCGTTCCTGCGCTGTATCCCACCGCCAGGATATTCACCGGTTCAAGGTTGTCCGGCAAGCAGAACTCCTCTTTTATGACATCCGGCTTAAAATAGCAGATCCATACGGAGCCAAGCCCAAGCTCGGTGGCCTCCAGCATCATGTGATCAGTCAAAATGGAAGCATCAATGTCCGTTGTCCTTTTGCCGTCAAAGGGGCGCTTCCAGTTTCTCGCGGTATCGGTGCAGACAATAATTGCCAGGGGAGCGCCGTAAATATCCGCGGCCCTTGAAATTTTTTCCAGCCCCTTCTCCTCCCTCACGACGATTAAGTGAACGGGCTGCAGATTTGCCGCAGTGGGGGCTACGTGCGCAGCCTCCAGAATTTTATCCAGCTTTTCCTGCTCTACCTTCTTTTCCATATAATTTCTCACAGAGTACCGTGTTTTTGCAAGCTCTAAAAAGTTCATCCTAATTCCTCCTGATTTTGATTGTTATTAAGGTTAACCTGTACTATAATTATAGCGTAAATAAAGTTTATGGCAAGAATGCACTTTTTAGGTATATACTTCCCAAAAAGAAAGTATAGGAGGAATCACAATGAAAACCTGCAGTTCTCTCTGTCCGGTAGAAACCACGCTTCAATTGATTGGCGGAAAATACAAGGCAGTCATTTTATGGCACCTGATGAACGATACCCTGCGCTACAGTGAATTGCATAAGCGCATGCCGAAGGCCACAGACAAAATGCTGGCCCAGCAGTTGCGGGAACTGGAAAAGGACGGCCTGATCAGCCGGACCGTTTATCCGGTTGTGCCGCCCAAAACAGAATATTCCCTGACAGATTTCGGAAGAACGCTGAGCCCGATTTTAGATGAAATGTGCAACTGGGGAAAAGAATATTTAGAGCAGAAAACGCAGGATGCTTCTGACTGACCTTACTTTGCCGTATCAGAACTGCCTGCACATCCGCTACAGGCAGTTATTGGGGCAGCTATTTGGGTAGCTATTTTGACAGCTATTCTGACAGTTATTTTGGCAGTAATCCCCTCCGCAAATAGTCATCACACCAGAATATCACGTCCTGGACCCGATACAGCTCCGATTCCCTGCTGACGCTGCGCCATATCTTCTTGTACTGATAAAACCACTCTTCCAAACGCGCTGCAAGCCGATCCGCCCTTTCTTCCGTCCGCTTCTCACCGGAAACAGTCTTCTTTTCCGTCTGTTTTTCACCGGAAACAGTCTCCTCTTCCGGCCGCTTCCCAACGAAAACAGCCTTCTCTTCTATCCGTTCCTCACCGGAAACAGCCTTCTCTTCCATCCATCTCTCACTGAAAACGGCCCCGGCCTCCTGTACCAGCTCCATTCCTTCGATTGCCATCAGATATGGCTTGATCTGCGCCCTTGTCTCCGTCCCAAGACACGGAAGAATCCGGTACAGCTTTCGTTTTATCGCTTCCAAAGCTTCTGTCTCCTCCTGCAGCTTCGCAAAACGCTCCGGCGGCTTAAAGGCAGTGTCCCTATGCTCCATGTAATTCACCAGATCACGCCATTTATAGATCCAATGCTTTGATATTTCCGCAATTATGCCTACAAGCTGCCCGGAGGCGTCCTGGTATTCAAGCACGGAAATCTGCCGGTTGATCTCCTCAAATGACGGTACCTCCTGATTCCATGTAAAAGCGGCTCCGTAAATTATGCCTGCCGTGCTGAACTCCGGGTGATTGATATGCCCGCAGTCGCCCCAGTCGGTATTCAGCACTCCGGCAGCTCTGTATTTTGCGGCATAGCTGCACATGAGCCGGATGTTTTCATACGCAACATCCAGACGGTTCACAAGCTGGTCCCATCCGCTGACGCCGGGGCAGCAGTATTGAACGGCTCCGGCCTCCGCCAGCCGCCGCACCGTATCATCCGTCTGGTCCCGCTCATAGCCCCAGTTCAGGCAGACCGTCCCCCGGGGCAGCTCTGCGGCGATCTCCGGGAAGCTCCAGATCACATCTCCCCAGAACATCGGGATTTTCCCCTTTTCCTTCACAAAATCACAGAGCTGCCTCAGAAAATCAAGATAGAGCTGCTTGACGCCCTTCTGCTCTGCCAGCTCCCTGCTTCTGCCCTTTCCCAGATCAAAGGTCTCGTCCGCACAGATGTTAAAATACTTTGACGAAAACAGCGGCATATATTCCTCGATCCGCTTTTTGGCAAAGCGAAGGCTCTCCTCATTCGATACGTCCAGGGTATGGTGCTCCATCCGGTCCACAAATCCGAAGGGCTGCTCCGCCATATCCGGGAACTCGCACAAATGACGGTAGGTTTTTGTCCGAAGCGTCTTGTACAGATGGCCGAAGCACGCAAGGCTCGGCACCAGGTCGATCTTTCGTTCCCGGCAATACGTATCCAGCTCCAGAAGCTCCTCCGCCGTCAGCGGCGTGTCATCCCGCCACACCTCGCTGCAGTCTTCAAAAAGAAAGCTGTGCTCAATGTAAAGCTGCAGCTGGTTCATCTTGTAAAGCGCCATCTGATCCACCAGCCGCTTCAGATATTCCATGGTGGGAACCCGGCCCCTTGTCACATCGTAATGCAGCCCCCTGACCGCGGTATCTGGATAATCAAAAATGCTCAGGCATGGGATGCACGCCCCCTCCTGCCGTATCATCTGCCGCAGCGTCTGGATCCCGTACAGGACTCCGGTATCCGACCCGCCCGTCAGCTCGATCCCCTGACCGCTGACGTTCAGCCGATACGATTCCTCCGGCAGCTCATGGCTGACCGCCAGCTTCACCGCCGTTTTTTTCGAGCTTCCTCTCGTAATGTCCAGACCGTATCCGGCGTACCTTACCAGATCATCCTTCAGCATCTTCGCGTACCGGAAGACCTCTGTTCCGCAGGAGGGATGAATCACAATCCTCCTGTCGTATTCCAAAATAAATATCCCGTCTTTTTTTGCCCATTGCTGCGGCTTCGGTATTAAATACATAGCAAACTCCTTTTTCAATTTTTTTCGAAAGCTGAATTGTTTCTGCACATTTTTCTATACTCATTCGGAGACATCCCCGTATTCTCCCGAAACACCTTCGTAAAATAGGAAAAATTATTGTACCCCACGTACATGGAGATCACATTGATCGGCATACTGGTATCCTCCAGCAGTTCTTTCGCCGTATCCACCCGCTTTTTCAGCAGATACGAGCTGATGGAGACCCCCATCTCCTTCTTGAACAGCCTGGAAATATAATCAGGATTCAGATATACGATCTCCGCCAGATCCGTTCTTGTAATTTCCTTCGTATAATTTTCATCCAGAAATGCCTTTATCTGCTCCGCCACAGGCTCAGGCGCCTTCATAAAGCTCAGATAATGCCTGGTTATCTGCGTCAGATACCGAACGAACTCCATCATATCCTCTACGGAGCGCACGGCTCTCTCATAAAGACGCTCCCCCGTATCGTTGACCAGCAGCCGGTAGGCCTGTACCTCCGTATGCTTCAGCACGGCATACATGAGCTGAAGCATATCCATCCGAAACAGCTTTAGTATCTCCTGATTCAATTCGTTTTTCCCGCTCAGCTCCTTCAGCCAGGATTCTACCCGGGCAAGGAAATATTCCTCCTGATTTTCCTTCAGAAGCTTTTCCCATGCAGTCACCGCCGGAAGATGGTAGGGAAGCTCCCGGTCCTCATGCTCGATCATCGACACCACCCGGCTCTCCCGCCGTACATTGTCTGCACAGATTTTTTTCAGTTCCTCAAGCGCCGCCTTTTGCTCCAGCAGCGAGCCCTCGCATCCGGCGCCCAGAAACACATCCACATGAAATTTTTCGCTGCATTCCTTTTTCAGCCTCTCCAGCGCCCCTTGAACCGCCAGAAAAAGCAGCTCCGCCTCTGTGACCTCCAAAAGCAGCGCAAAGGACAGGCCGTCCATCGGCACGGCAATAATATTGCCGATCCCGATTTCCCGGCATGCCTCCCCCGCCAGCCTCTCTATCGTGAGGACAAGGCGCATCTGCTCCCATTTTTCCAGCCGCTTCCGTTCATCATACAGCTCCATCCACACCGGAAGAAACCTGCTGTCCGGCGTATAGGGCAGATCTGCATTTTTTATCAGGAGGAGCAGCGCATCGCGGCTTACCTCTCCCTCCTTCTGAAACAGAGAGCGGAAGGAATTGCGCACCAGCATTTCACGGTTTTTCTTCCAATATTCGCTTTCCTTTTTCCATGCAAGCTGTCTCGACTGCTCCTGGGCGCGCTCCACCGCCTCCCGGATCCCCTGCTCCAGCTTTCCGTAATCCACCGGCTTCAGATAATAATTCAGGCTCTTCAGCTCGATAGCCCGCTGTGCGTAGGAAAACTCGGCATAGCTGGTCAGAAAAATCGTCTGGATCCCGTAGTCCTGCCTGCGTATCCATTCCAAAAGATCCAGGCCGCTGCCCTGGGGCATCTCAATATCGCATACCATCACCTGCACCGATACCCTTGCCAGCAGCTCCTTCGCCTGGCGGATGTTGTACGCCGCGTAGACATTCTGGATCTTCAGCCTGTCCCAGTGTATCCTTCTGCGGATTGTCTGAATAATATATTCATCGTCGTCCACCAACAATATATTCATAGCTTCTCCCGTCTTCCAATATCCGCCGGAAGATGCAGCTCCACCACCGCGCCTCCCAGCGGATTATTATAAAACCTGGCAAAGCCCTTTCCCCCGTAAAAGTATTTCATTCGCCTGAGACAGTTTGTAATCCCCACACGATGACCGTCCGGCGTCTGGGAAAACCTTTCCTCTCTGCCAAGCTGCTGCAGTACCTCCTGGGAAAATCCGGTTCCTGTGTCGGAAATACTGATGCTCACGTACCGCTCGCCCTGATACGCCTCCTCGCACACCAGAATCGTGATCTCCGAGGGCTGATCCAGGGTAACCGTATAATTCACTGCGTTCTCCGCAAAGGTCTGTATCATCAGGGGCGGGATCCCGCAGTCCTCCGTCTCCTGCTCCTGCTCAATATAATACGTAAAGGCATTCTGATAGCGCATCCTCTGGATTTCAAGATAATTTCTCACATGCTGCAGCTCATTTTTGATCTCCACAAAATCCATGCTGCTCTGAAACAGATAGCGCAGATAATCCGACGTGATCACCGACATGCGTTTCGCATATTCGTAATAGCCCAGCTCCACCATCTGGTAAATATAATTCAGACAGTTCAGATAAAAATGCGGCTTGATCTGGAGCTGCAGATAATCCATCTGTATCTCCTGCCGGTTCAGCTCATTTTCGTACAGCGTGATCTTCAGCCGCTTGATCTGTCTTAGAAGATTGCGGAACTGCTCGTTTGCCAGCTCCAGCTCCTTCAGCTCACTGCTGGTAATATCAAAAATAAACTGCTCATCATCGCTGTATTTCAGCAGATTATCGGCAAATTCCTGGATCGGCCGGAGCACCCTGCGCTGCAGATATTGATTAATGAAGATCAGCGTGCCAAGGATTGCGGCCCCCAGCACAAACAGCGCCGCCTGTATCGCCAGATATCTCTCATAGATTCCCAGATTATCCATAAAAAGCAGGATTTTAAAGGGCGCACGCTCAAAATCATTTTTGATCACCAGATGATCCCTGGCCGTCCCGTTTGCCAGATACTGCTGCAGCGGCTTTTGCCCTTCTGCATCCACCTCCGTCACCGGCGTATTCGTGCCGTCTAAAAGCACAGCAAAGCCGGTATCTGCAAAATTCAGGCCCTCCAACGGCTTAAGAAGCGCGTCCGCCCTGATGTAGCATCCCAGATACCGCCCGTTGCTGTGCATTACTTTTAAGATATAATTTCCTCCCCGGCAGTGAATAGCCGTCCACTTTGCCTTTGCAGAGTAACCGTTCAGCAAATTTTCCTCCAAAAGCCTGCGAAAACCCGCCTCCATCTCTGGCTCCCTCGGGCCCACGGAATTCAGATCAATATAAACATCCCTTTTTTCAAGAAAAGCGAAAAACTTATAATCCGTCCCGTAATCCCAGGTATATTCCAGAAAATCATTTTTCAGCCCGGAACGCGCCACGTTGAGCTCCAGAGGATCCCGGCTGGTCTCCAGCACCGCCATCATCTCCCGGATGTCCGATTTCATTCCGCCGTCCCCCACCAGGATAGACAGCATCTGCCTGCTCAGCTTAAAAAACGCCGTGTCCTGGCTCTGGATATAGAGCTCCGCCATGTTGCTTAAATACTGAGAATTCTGCTTTTTGACGTTCTGAATCACAATCAGCGTGATGGAGGCGTCCACCGCAATCAGCATGAGCGACAGGACCAGGATCTTTTTCATCCGGCTCGACAGTGACTTTTTATTTGTTTTTCGCTTTTCTCTTCTCACGTTATCCCTTTACGGCCCCGACCGTAATTCCTTCTGCAAAATATTTCTGCAGGAACGGATAGATCACCAGCAGCGGGAGCATTGCCACGAAGGCGATGGCCATACGGATGGACACCGCCGGCACCTTGCTGATTTCCGCCCCCACATTGAGGACCTTCCCGCTGGACAGATATTGTATGTTGGTAATCATCTGATTCAGCAGGTTCTGTATACTGTACAGGCTCTGCCCTTCCTTTCCTGACAGATAGTACAAGCCGTTGGTCCAGTCATTCCAGTAGCCCAGGGCTGTAAACAGTCCCATTGTAACCATGATCGGCTTGCCCAGCGGCAGCACGACCTTGGAATAGACCGTAAAATGGCTGGCTCCGTCGATCATAGCCGCCTCATAGAGCACGTTCGGAATACTGGTGACGTAATACGTCCGAATCAGGAGCACGTTGTTGGCGCTCAGAAGCAGGCCGGGTACGATCAATGCAAAGATCGTATTTTTAATATGGAATGTATTAACATACATCATGTAGGTCGGTACAAGACCGCCGCCGAACAGCATCGTGAAGAACACGTAAAACGTAATCGCTCTCCGAAGCGGCAGCTCCTTAACTGAAAGTGCATATGCGATCAGCGAGGACATTACCATGTTTATGGCAGTTCCGACAATCGTGACAAATATGGTGATCCCATACGCCCGCAGGATCGTTCCGCCCTGCTGAAGGATATACTGGTACGCATGCGCGCTGAGCTTTTCCGGGAAGAACGAATACCCGTTGGCGATCAGCACATTCTCCTCTGTGATGGAGGAAATAAAGACCAGCAAAAACGGAAGCACGATCATCAGCGTGACAAGAATCAGGATCACATTTGATACGACCTGAAAAATACGGTTGTTTCTCGAATTTACCATTTTTCTCCCTCCTTAGAACAATGCGCTGTCCGGGTCTATCTTTTTTACCAGCAGATTGCTCAGCAAAACGATGACAAACCCTACCAGTGACTGGTACACGCCGGCCGCCGAAGCCATTCCCACATTGCCAAGCTGGAGCAAAGCACGGTAAACGTAGGTGTCGATAACGTTCGTCGTATTCAGGATCGTCCCCGAGTTCATCGGCACCTGATAAAACAGTCCGAAATCGGAATAGAAAATTCTTCCCACACTCAGCAGGGTCAGCGTGATCACCGTTGTCTTCAGCCCCGGCAGCGTGATGTACTTGATCTGCTGCCAGCGCGTCGCGCCGTCAAGCTTTGCCGCTTCATAGTAGGTTTTGTCAATACCGATGATCGTCGATATGTAAATCAGGCACCCGTAGCCGACGCCCTTCCAGCAGTTCGTGATGATCAGGATTGCCGGCCAGTACTGCGGCTCATTGTACCAGGATTTTGGCTCCATGCCGAAAAGAGGCAGGATCGAGTTGTTCACCATACCGTTTTCAGAGCTGAACAGTGCGTAAACTATGTAGCTCAAAATAACCATAGACATCAAAAACGGTACAAGGATCACGCTCTGATATATCTTTTTCGCAAGCTTGCTCTGAATCTCACAGATCAGGATCGCCAGCAGGATTCCCACCACCATATTCACGATGATGAATGCGAGATTGTACAAAATCGTATTCCTCGTGATAATAAAGGCGTCCTTCGTCTGGAACAGGAAACGGAAATTCTCAAGGCCGTTCCACGGGCTTCCCCAGATACCCTTTCTAAAATCCATCTTCTTGAATGCGATTACGATTCCTGCCATCGGAATATAATTGTTGATGAACAGGTACACACATCCCGGGAGAAGCATAAGATACAGAGGAAAATATTTCTTGAACTGTTTCATTTTGCTTTTCTTCTTGACAGCTATTGTCGTACTGCTCATAGCCACCCTCCTCTCTGCCGCTTCACTCCTTATTTATTCTGCTCCAGATATGCGTCAAGCTGCTTCTGCTTTTCTTCGATTACCGTATCTACTCCGGCGGTCTTCAGCGCCTCCACAAATTTCGGTACGTATTCCTCCGGGTCCACCGTTCCTGAGCCGATGGAAGGCGCATACTGATTGTATACATTATCCAAGGCCGCAATCTGGGTATCCATGCCTGTACTGTCAAAGATAAATCCAAAGGCGGTGGAATTGATGCCCTTTTCGTTCATCTCTTCTGTCTTCTTATTTACATCCGGGTCAGAGCCCTTCCACAAATGGGTCAGACGGCCGTTCGGCAGCTCCCATGCAAGGTTGAAGCTGTAGCCCACATTGTCAAGAGTCACTCCCTCCGGGTAGTCGATGATGTCCTTTTCCTCATCAATATAGACGTAATCGACGCCCTCCTCGCCCCAGTTCAGAAGGTTCATGATGTCCGCGCTTCCGTACATGTAATCCAGACACTGCATCGTTTTGTCAGGATCCTCTGAATTCTGTGCAATGGCATAAATAATATCTGAATAGTAATTGCTCTTCTTGATGGCCACATCCGTAAAATCTACTACCTCAAATTCGTAGCCCGTAGAAACCTCGAACTCGGTAAGAATTCCGGGATGGTCGCCGGTGATCATGGAAAATACCTGTCCTGCCTTAAACAGGCTGCTCCAGCTCTCGCTCTCTGTCGCCGCATCCTTGTTTATGTAGCCCGCCTTATACCAGTCGTACAACATCTTCGCCGTATCCATGTACCAATCGGATTCATACAGATTGGTCACCGTAGTGTCCCCGCTGGTCGGGTCCATCAGCACGCCCATGCTGCTGCCCAACGGATCATACGCAGTAAAACCAAGGCGGTACAGCGGCCCGTTGGTGGAGCCGTTGGAGAAGAGCATGTCCATATTCGGCTCTCCGGCCTTGACTGCGGCAAAAACCTCTCCCAGATCTGCCGGTTCTTTAATCTTGGAAACATCAATATTGTACTTTTCCACCAGATCCTTTCTCATAAATACGCCCGGCACGCTGGCCTCCTGGAAATGAACCGGGATTCCGATGGTAAATCCGCCCACCGAAAGGCTCTTCAGACCGTATTCTCCGATGATTTCCTTCAGATTTGTTCCGTACTTGTCAATCAGCTCCGTCATATCGGCAATCTGTCCATTGTTCATATACTGCAGCGCGTGCTGTGAATCCGTATAGAAGCAGTCAATCTTTTCATCGCCGGACAGCATGAGCTGAAGCTGCTGAATGGAGCTTCCCCAGGGCAGCACGATGAGATCAAGCTTCATATTGAGCTCCGGCTCCAGGATCGCATTGATCTTCTCCTCGATCCGCTCCTCATCCCTTTGCTGCGTTCCGGTAAGCACCATAGTTACCGTATACGGTTCCTCCTCCGTGTCCTCCTTCTTTGCGTCCTCCTGTTTTTCCTCCTGTGCATCCTCCATTGTCGTATCCTCGGTTTTCGTCCCGGCTTCGCCCTCCGTTGTTCCTCCGCCGGCGCATCCGGTAACCGCACCACATACGGTCAGCGCTGCCAGCATAACAGCAATCACTTTTCTCTTCATGTTTTACCTCCCATAAGATTAATAAATAACATAAGGTAGATAAATTTTATCATCGGGCCATCCGGGAAATCTATAAGTGTTCTGACATGTGAATAACACTATTCTGACATGTTCAAATTTATACTGCAAAACGCTCCCGTTTTCTGCTATTATTTCTACAAAGCAGAGAAACAAAATTTACGATAAAAACAAAAGGATGGACAGAATATGAACGGTTTTAATTATGATAGAGTGAAGGACCCGCAATTTTTCTGCGAAAACAGGCTTCCGGCGCATTCGGACCACCGGTTCTTTGCCTCCCGAGAGGAGGCGCAGGCCCAGGAAAGCAGCTTTACCTTTTCCCTGAACGGTCTATGGTATCTATCTTATGCCAAAAATCAGGAAAGTGCCGTCAAAGGCTTTGAAAGCAGGGAATATTGCTGTAAAAGCTGGGATGAAATACGTGTTCCGGCACATATTCAGCTGGAGGGCTATGATACGCCCGTATACACGAACCTGCAATATCCCT
>JAUNGD010000095.1 GCA_030524705.1 Lachnospiraceae bacterium
GTAACAATTGGTACTACTGTTCCGTACAATTTCTGCATTTTTTTGTCTCCTTTATATGTATTTTTTGATTATTCCGCTGCTGATAAGCGGATTATGAATCCTGTTCCATTCTCTTGATCACATCTGAATCATTATCTGCTATCTATTCAAACGTCCCTGTCCTGACAATTTTACCTTTTTCCTGCAATCTCTTCCACAGCTGCATCCTCTTGTCAAGCTTCATTCTATATCTTTTCCAGGATTATTATTCCAGCAAACACAGTTATCTTAGCATATCTTTTTTTCCTCTTCAACAAAAAAAATTCATCCAAAACCGCTGTTTCACTGCAGCTCAATATTTTTCTTTCATTATTATTGATCTTACCTTCTTCTTTCAGCGAAAGCCCCAGCTCTGCCATCCCTCTCCCTGCCCCCATTATAGCACCGCCGCCCTGCCCGCGCAAGAATCCAAACAGCGGCTTTGAATTTTTACCAAACAACAGCTTTGAATTTTCATTAAAAGACGAAAAGCATCGCAGGCGGCCTCTCCAAAGTACCGTATCTGCAATGCTTTTCCTGCATTTTCCTGTATTCTGCTTTTTTCCGGATTGTTTCTCTGTCCGCCGGACAATCACAAATTTATATTTTTATCCTTCTTTCCCTTCAGTCTCGAAATCGCCCTCGCCAGCGACGCCTGGGAAATCCGGTATTCCTGAATCGACTGCTTCTGCCGCATCGCTTCCTGGGCCCGCTCCAGTTCTTCTCTTGCCCGGACTTCGTCAATCTCTTCCGGACGTTCTGCCGTATCCACAATGACCATGGTACGGTTGTTGGCAGTCTGAGCGAAGCCGCTTCCGACAATTGCGGTCTCCCAGGTGCCGTCTGGCTTCTGGAACCGCATCTGTCCCGGCTGCACGGCAACAATAATATCATCGTGATGAGCCATAAACGCCCATTCCCCGTCAAGTCCCGGAACAATGGCAATCTGACAGAAACCATTATAGAAAATTTTATCGCTTGCCACTACCTTCAGGTGAAATTCAGCCATTTTACTTACCTCTTTTCACGAAAGATCAGGCCTTGGCAGACGCTTCTATCTGCCCTGCCTTCTCGATCACCTCGTCAATCGTTCCTACATTGAAGAAGGCTGCCTCCGGGTACTCATCCATACTGCCGTCAATGATCGCCTTAAATCCGCGGATTGTCTCTTTTACCGGTACGTATTTTCCCGGTACCCCTGTGAAATTCTCCGCCACATGGAAGGGCTGGGACAGGAACCTTTGAATCTTTCTGGCCCGGTATACCGTCACCTTATCCTCCTCTGAAAGCTCCTCCATACCGAGAATGGCAATGATGTCCTGAAGTTCCTTATATTTCTGAAGGATCTCCTGCACCTTTCTAGCCGTCTCGTAATGCTCCTTACCGACGACATCCTCCTCCAGGATACGTGAGCTGGACTCCAGCGGATCTACCGCCGGATAAATACCCTGTTCTACGATCTTTCTGGAGAGAACTGTCGTCGCATCAAGATGGGCAAAGGTCGTGGCCGGAGCCGGATCTGTCAGGTCGTCGGCCGGCACATAAACCGCCTGCACAGAGGTAACGGAGCCCTTTTTCGTGGAGGCGATACGCTCCTGAAGCTCGCCGAGCTCCGTAGCCAGGGTCGGCTGGTATCCTACCGCCGATGGCATTCGGCCCAGCAGCGCAGACACCTCGCTTCCGGCCTGCACGAAACGAAAAATATTGTCAATAAACAGCAGCACATTCTGATTCTGCTCGTCTCTGAAATACTCTGCCATGGTAAGTCCGGTCTCAGCCACCCTCATACGTGCTCCCGGCGGTTCATTCATCTGTCCAAATACCAGCGCTGTCTTCTCCAATACGCCGGATTCCTTCATCTCGCTCCAAAGGTCATTTCCCTCCCTGGAACGTTCGCCGACCCCGGTAAAAATTGAATATCCGCCGTGCTCCGTTGCAACGTTGCGGATCAGCTCCTGGATCAGAACTGTCTTTCCGACTCCGGCGCCGCCGAACAGACCGATCTTTCCGCCCTTGGCATACGGCGCCAGCAGATCAATGACCTTGATACCGGTTTCCAGCATTTCGGCCACCGGGCTTTGTTCTCCGAAGCCCGGTGCTTCCCGATGGATACACCAGTGAGTTTCCGTCTCCAGAGACTCGCCGCCGTCAATCGTCTCCCCCAGGACATTAAATAGTCTGCCCAGAGTTTTCTGTCCCACCGGCACCTGAATGCCAGAACCGGTAGCTGTTACTTCCATATCTTTATGAAGACCGTCGCTGGAAGAAAGCATGATGCAGCGCACTGTATTTTCACCAATATGCTGCGCTACTTCCATGACACACCTCTTTCCAGCGTTTTGAACTGTCAGCGCATCCTTGATGTACGGCAGATTCCCATCCGCAAATTCGACATCAATGACCGGACCCAGAACCTGGACTATCCTACCTGTGTTCATATTACGACCCCTTTCATCTTTTTCTTCTTACGCTTCTGCGCCTTTGCTCCGCTGATAACCTCTGTGATCTCCTGTGTGATTGCGGCCTGCCTTACCCTGTTATACTCAATAGAAAGCTCCCGAATCATCTCCCGTGCGCTGTCATTCGCTGCCTGCATCGCAGTCATCCGGGCGTTATGCTCGCTGCAATAGGATTCCATCAGGGCGCCGTACACATAGCCGGACAGATAATTCGGCACCACATGGTCTACAACCTGCTCCGGTGAAGGCTGAAAGAAAAATTCTTCTTGATAAACCTCCAGCGGAGCCTTTGGCGTCTGAAAGTCTTCCTTTTCCAACGGCAGGAGCCGAACCATATTCGTCTCCGTCCACACCGCATTTTTCATCGTCGTAAAAATCATATAAATCTCATCAGCCTCGCCGCTCTCATACATCTCCAGCAGCTTTCCGGCAATGATACGTGCACGGTGCATCGTGGGGTTCTGCGCCGTATACAGAAAGTGTTCTTCTACCGGAATCTTCCTGCTGTGGAAATACTGACGCCCTACCTCTCCCACAACAAGCAGCGAATATGCTTCTGCCTTTTCTATCTGTTCCTCCGCCAACTTCAGAACATTATGATTGTAAGCGCCTGCCATCCCTTTATCTCCGGTAACGACAAGATATCCGCACTTTTTTCCATCCTTCGGCCTCCCCGACCCGAAATACGGATGCTCCATTTTGGGAATATGCCGGATGATACGGGAAAGCATAGACTGCAGTGTATAAAAATACGGTTCTGTCTCCTCCAGTTCCCTGCGGGCCCTGCGCAGCTTTGTAGAAGATATCATATACATGGCATTCGTGATCTTCATGGTATCCCGGATGCTCTTCATTCTGCTTTGGATTTCACGTGTATTCGCCATCTGCTCACCACCCGATTTTTCTGTTTTGTCTGGCCTCGCAGCCAAATTTCCTGTCTTCGGAATTCCAGATTCTAAGCCTGCCGCATCCAGGAATCCTTAAACACCTTAGCTGCATCCAGAATCCGCTGTTTTAAGCCATCCTCAAGTTTTCCCTCCACGGTCAGCTCACTCATAATATCCGAATGCTCCTCTGCAAACCAGGCGAGCATCTCTTTTTGGAATGCTTTTATCTTTGGAAGCGGTACATCCAGCATCACCTTTCCGGTGGCCGCACACAGGGTAACTACCTGCTCCGCCATGGAAAGCGGCTGGCAAAGCGGCTGCTTCAAGAGCTCCATCAATCCTTTTCCGTACTGCAGCAGTTCCTTTGTGGATGCATCCAGATCCGAGCTGAACTGGGTGAATACCTCCATCTCCCGGTACTGCGCCAGGTCGATTCGGATACTTCCCGCAGCCTTTTTCATTGCCTTCGTCTGTGCCGCCCCGCCGACACGGGATACGGACAGACCAACGTTTACCGCCGGCCTCATTCCCGAGAAAAACAGGTCGCTTTCCAGGAAAATCTGTCCGTCTGTAATAGAAATCACATTGGTCGGTATGTAGGCGGACACGTCTCCGGCCTGGGTCTCAATGATGGGAAGCGCCGTAATAGAGCCGCCTCCCGCCTCCTCATTCAGACGGCTGGACCGCTCCAGCAATCTGGAATGCAGATAAAAAACGTCGCCGGGATAAGCCTCACGGCCCGGGGAACGCTCCAGCAAAAGGGAGAGCGCCCGGTATGCCACTGCATGCTTGGACAGATCGTCGTATACGATCAGGACGTCCTTTCCCTGGTGCATAAAGTACTCTGCCAGTGCGGTGGCGGAATACGGCGCAATGTACTGCAGCGGCGCCGGATCAGATGCGGTGGCTGCGACTACGATCGTGTATTCCGACGCTTCGTATTTTTTCAGCGTATTGACCAGCCTTGCAATAGTCGAGGCTTTCTGCCCAATTGCTGTGTAAATACAGATAACATCCTTCCCCTTCTGGTTGAGAATCGTATCCAGCGCAATCGAAGTCTTACCAGTCTGGCGGTCACCGATGATCAGCTCACGCTGTCCCCGTCCGATCGGAAACATGGAATCGATGGCAAGAATGCCTGTCTCCAACGGCACACTTACGGATTTTCTCTCTATGATCCCCGGGGCTTCTTCCTCCATGGGCCGATATCCGGAAGCCTGGATATCGCCCTCATCGTCAAGAGGCGCTCCCAGCGGATCCACAACTCTTCCCAGGAACCCTTCTCCCACAGGGATTCCGGCTTTTCGAAATGTCCGCACAACCCTGGTACCGGCCCTGATTCCCGTATCACGGCCAAACAAGATACAAGACACCTCATCTCTCCGGATATCCTGCACCATTCCTTTTACACCGTTATCAAAGACAACAATCTCTCCGTACATAGCATGAGCCAGCCCGTCAATATTGGCGATACCATCGCCCACCCAGTTGACAGTTCCAACCTCTTTTTCCTCTGCTTCAAGCTCAAAGTCTTCTATTTTACTTTTTAAAATTGAAATAATACCGTTCAGGCCCTGCGGAGCGCTCCCCTGAATCGTTCTGAGGCGCTCCTCCATCTGTCCTACTCTTCCGCTGGTAGACCAGTCGTATTCCCGGTCCCCAATGGTCAGTATAAAGCCCCCATGTAAAGATGGATCCTCAACGCCCTTTATGACGATATCTTTTATACCACTCTTTTCAGCGGCAAAGCTGCGGAACCTTTCCAACTGTGTCTCATCCGGAGCCGTCACATAGCGCAGGACAGCCTGCTGCGGCGATTCTTTCTTTTCGTCCTCTCCGCGGCATACCTCTGCAATTTTTCCAATTACCTGTTTCATATCATTCTCCGTTCTATGCTGCCTGACCAATTACTGCTGGTTCGGGACGGCCGTCTTTGCCAGGAAACGGTCATAAAGCTCCCGGTCATTTTCTTTTCCGTCAGCCGCTCCGGCCACCCTTGCCGCTGCCGCCAGCACCATGTCCTGAATCTCAGCATCCGCCTGCTGCAAAATTGCCTGTTTTTCTTTTTTCGCATCCATCTGTGCCTTTTCTACCAGTCCTTCTGCTTTACCTTTTGCCTCATCCAGAATGCGGCTGTACTCAGAAGAAGCGTCTTTTCTGGCATCTGATACGATTTTTTCTTTCTCACTCTGAGCCTCCTGGAGCAGAGCTTCATATTTTTCTCTGCACTCCTGCGCTTTGGCGTCTTTTTCCCCGGCCTGCGCAAAAAGGCTGTCTGCCTCCGCCTGACGTTTTGCAAGGATTTCGTTTACAGGCTTAAACAGAAAACGTTTCATTAAAAAATACAGAATCAGTATATTAATAATATTAAACAAAATATTCCAGTCTAACCGAAGCACAACTTTTTCCTGCCTTTCTGTTCTACAATTTTTACCACAGCATCCTCTTATTTCAGGAACAGAATAATCAGCAGTGCAATAACGAAACCGTAAATTGCAGTTGCCTCCGCCAGCGCGCATCCCAAAAGAAGCAGCTTACTGATCTTGCCTTCTGCCTCCGGCTGTCTTGCCACTGCGTCCGTCGCTTTTGCCGTAGCGATTCCGATACCAATACCTGCTCCAATACCTGTCAATACTGCGATACCTGCTCCAATTGCGATTAATGTGCTCATTCTTTTTTCCCCTTTCTGAATCTATACATGGTCAAACCTGTGCAGGACTGCCGCCACGACATCCTGCCTTTGCTTACTCCACTGCCTCTTTTATAAACAGCGAAGTCAGAAATACAAATACATACGCCTGAATCAGCCCGTCAAAAATATCAAAATAAAAACTGAAGGGCAAGGGCAGCCCCACCGGAACCAATTGCTTAATCAGCTCCATGATGACAAATGCTCCCAGAACGTTCCCGAACAACCGCATGCACAATGACAACGGCCGGATAAAGATTTCCAGAACGTTGATCGGTGCGATGATTGCCACCGGCTCGGCAAACCCTTTAGCCCACTTTTTCAGTCCCTTTTTCCGGATACCGGAGGCCTCGATCAGTACAATACTCATCACTGCCAGCGCCACCGTGACATTCAGATCCTTTGTAGGCGGCTTCAGGCCGATCAGGCCGATGACATTGGCCACTGCTATGTAGATCAGGACAGAGACAAGATAAGGCACGTACTCTTTGCCCTCCTCGCCGATCATATCCTCAACAAAGCCATTCAGCCAGGTCACAAGGGCCTCCACCGCTGCCTGCCGTTTGCTGATCTGGTTTACCTTCAGGTCTCTCGTCAGCCAGAGTGAAAGAAGCACCAGAAGCGCCATGATCACCCAGGTGATTACCGTGGATTCTGCGACACCGATCCCGCCCAGTACGGGGATCGTAAATACAGTCTCACATGTCAGCTCTTCCAGCAGGTTTGCCGCTAATTTTTCCATACCACCGCTTCCTTTCCATAAGTTACTCCTCCTTTTACTACATGATATGACTTGTCATCTAAATCGTGATGTATTATACTCGGCTTACAGAAATGTGTAAAATACATTATTGGAATCCTAACATACCAAAATGATATGATAAGGAGGTATTATGAGCGTTACTTATGATTATTACCGCATTTTTTATTACGTAGCCAAATACAAAAATTTCACCCAGGCCGCCAACGCCCTGATGAGCAACCAGCCCAATGTCTCCCGGGCCATCAGCAATCTCGAAAGCGAGCTAGGCTGCCGCCTTTTCGTCCGTTCCAACCGCGGCGTTACCCTTACCCCTGAGGGGCAGCGGCTTTACGGCCGTGTCGCCATCGCCCACCGTCAGCTTAAGGCCGCAGAGCAGGAGCTTTCAGAGGCCAAAAGCCTTCAGAACGGCATCGTGACCATCGGCGTCAGCGAGGCGTCCCTGCACGTATTTCTTCTGCCGCGGCTGAAGAAATTCCACGCCCTGTATCCCAGCATCCGCATTCAGCTCTCCAGCGTGACGACGCCCCAGGCCATCGGAGCCCTGAAATCCGGCTTTGCGGATCTTGCCATCGTCACGACTCCCACCGGGATATCACGGCCCCTGAAGGAGCTCCCGCTGATGCAGTTCCGGGAAATCCTGGTGGCGGGCCCGCGCTTTGCACACCTGGCCGAAAAACCTTTTTTCCTGAAAGATCTGCAGCGCTACCCTCTGATTATGCTGAACTCCCAGACCAACACCCGGGAATTCTACAATCAATATTTTGTGACCCATGGGCTCTCCTTTTTGCCCGACATCGAAGCCTCCTCCATCGACCAGATGCTCCCTATGATTAAATATGATCTGGGGATCGGTTTTCTTCCCGACATCTTCGCAAAGGACGCCATTGAAAAAAAGGAAATTTTTGAGATTAAGACAGATTTTGCGATTCCCTGGCGAAGCGTCTGCCTCGTCAGGGATACGGGACGTCTGCCCAGTATCGCCGCCCGGGAGCTGGAAAAAATACTGCAGCAGGCTTAACCGGGCCTTTGACGCAAAAAACGCCCCTGACACCAGGTCAGAGACGTTTTTTTATACACAATATTGATGCCTTAACTGTTCCAGCCGATCCATACGTCCGGGATCCAGCCCGCATCCTACAATACCGCGGTTTAGGTAATCTGCACACTGTACCATTAATTCTACATTTTCAGACATCATATCCGTGACGCAATACTCCTCAAATGTACCCTTTACTACAGCAAGAACCCATTTTTGATGCTTCAGACTCTGCATCACCAGCCAGCGGATACCAATGCTTTTTTCCCCGGAAACCTCCGGCAGATCCCGGGCTTCCCTCTCAATCAATATATCCATCTGTCTTATAGGCATTGTACTGCTTTTTCAGCCTGATAAACAGTGTACCGTCGCTTTCCTCCGTCTGTTCCACGATCTGGTACTTCGTGTTCTTGCGGTTCAGCCCCTCCAAAAAACGCTTCAGATCCTCCTTCGGATCCGCATCATTATACGTGTCAAACCGGATTGTCTGCTCCAGACATGCGCTTGTAATTCGTTTCATTGTTACACCCTCCCAGCCTTCATTTTTTTAAATTTTATCACAAAAATTTCAAGGGCATAAGCACTTTTTACAATTTTGTGCACTTTTATGAGTTTTTTCTTTCTGTTTTTTGTGTATCATGCACAATCAGAACTCTTTTCTCCGATAGACGGCAAAGCTGATCCAGACGGAAACCGGAAGCAGCAAAATCCCCGCTGCCACAAGGAACAGATTGAACAGCTTTGAAGAAAGGATCTGAAGGACAGGGGCTGAAAGCTCGCTTCCAACAAGCCCGATCACACTCAGTATCAGAAACGCCAGGATCATAATGACCCTTCCCTTTTCCACTCCGAAGCGGAAAATCAGCGGCAGAATCACATCCATCGCCAGCAATCCCAGCGCAAGGAAGATACAGGTCAGATCAAAAAGCTCCTTCTCCGGTGTGCGGAGCACCGCGTTTAATCCAAGAAACAGCACCATACTGCACGCCATCATCAGCACCGCCAGCACATATTTCGACAGGACCAGCTCTTTTTTCCCCACCGGCATGGTCAGCGCATATTTGTCCCATCCGGCCTTCTCATCATAGGCATACGCCGTAATTGCAACCAGCACGGAAAATACCGACAGCACGCCGCCCAGAAATGCGGGGTTGCGCTCCATTCCTGCCACCACTGCCCAGATGCCCATAATCAGTATATATATCCTTCCCTGCTGCTTCAGGTTCATCAAATCCTTATACACCAAGCTCATCATAATTTTTCCCCTCCATGCTTTACATGATACAACATAATATCTTCGATAGAAGCCGGATCCTGCACGTAACCTCCCGGCACCCGCTCCCGCAGCACCAGCGCCTCTGCGCCGAAGCTGTTTCTCCGTACCCCTATCACCGCCTCCGGTTCAAGGCAGGACAGCTCCTGCGCGCTGCATTTTACGATAACATACTTTTCCAGAAGACCGCTTTTTTCCTCACTGAATACCACCCGTCCCTCATGCAGAAATGTGATATAATCACAGATTTTTTCAAGGTCACTCAAAATGTGGGAGGAGATAAAAATGCTGTGGCCCTCATCCTGAATAAAATCAAGAAAAATGTCCAGAATCTCATCCCGCACGACGGGGTCAAGCCCGCTGGTGGCCTCGTCGAGGATCAGCAGACGGCTGTCATGGGAAAGCGCCGCGGCAATGGACAGCTTCATCTTCATTCCCCGGGAAAAATCCTTGACGCATTTCTCCTCCGGCAGGCCAAACTGCCGTTTCAGCCCCTCAAACCGCCGCTGATCCCAGGTCTCATAGCACAGCTTCATCATCCGGCCGATTTCCTTTAGCTTCATACATTCCGGGAAATTACACTCATCCATGACAACGCCGATCTGCTCCTTCAGCTTCCGGTTCTCAGTCGTCAACGTCTCTCCCAAAACACGGATCTCGCCGTTGTCCCGCTTTGCTAGGTCAAGAAGCAGGCGGATCGTCGTACTCTTTCCGGCCCCGTTCTCTCCGATCAGCCCCATAATACAGCCGGAGGGAAGCTCCAGATTGATGTGATCCAGCGTAAAGCCGGGATACGTCTTTGTCAGATTTTTTGTTTCAAGTGCAAGTGCATTGCTCATAATCTCAATATCCTCCTATTCTCCGCGGTAAATCAGTTCCAACATATCCTGAAGTTCCTCCAGGCTGAGGGAACAGCCCACGGACAGTTCCACAATCTCCTGCATCCGCTCCTCAATCCGCCGAAGCTGCTCCTCCCGGACAAAGTCAAGCTTTTTTCCGGCTACGTAGCTGCCTTTACCCGGCACGGACACAATAAAACCGTCTCTCTCAAGCTCCTCATACGCTCTTTTCGTAGTGATCACGCTGATCCGCAGCTCCTTCGCCAAAAAACGCATCGAGGGCAGCGCGTCTCCCTCCTTCAGCTCCCCGGCTATGATCTTTGATTTGATCTGCGAGGTGATCTGTTCGTAAATCGGCTGACCGCTAGAATTACTGATGATAATATTCAATTCGGAACCTCCCTTTCCTCCAAATTTTCTTCTGAATTTCTTTCTGAATTCTTTTCGATTTCCTTTTAATTTCTCTTTGATTTTCTTCTGGTTTTATTTTCACTGTACTGTTTTTGTTTTACTGTATATATTCATTATATACAGTATTAACGGAATGTCAAGCGTTTTTCAAAACAATCGAGTAGGAGGCGGTGATTAGCCGCCGTCCTCTCACACCACCGTGCGTAC
>JAUNGD010000096.1 GCA_030524705.1 Lachnospiraceae bacterium
TGGTCATGGAGTTCATAATGTCGCTGCTGGGAGCCTTCATGATGACGTCCCGGGTAAAATTGGTAGGAAGGTTGCGGGCTTCCGCAAGAATCTTCCGAAATTCCAACAATTCGTGATGATCCGGCTTCTCCCCAAACAGCAGCAGGTACGCCGTCGACTCAAATCCGAAGGTATCTTTGTCCAATTCCTGTACAAGGCTTTCGATGGGATATCCGCGATACCATAACCGGCCGTCACAAGGGGTCTTAACTCCGTCAATATTCTCAAAGGATACAATTTTGGAAATATTGGTCAGACCCGTAACCACACCCTTTCCGTTCTGGTCTCTGAGTCCCCGGTATACACCGTATTCCTGAAACAGATGATCGGGAATCGTATCATTGTTCCGGCAGATTTCTTTCTGTCTGTCTGCATAGCTCATCATATTCTTCTCATAATCCATTTGTGTCCGCCTCCTCTTGTCTTTGAGAAACCACTAGGGCCCTCTTCATATTATGCGTCATTTTTACTGCCACCTCATACAGCATATGTTTTTCCTGCTCCGTAATTCCCTCAAAAATCGCAGCAGTCATCTCTTCCCACATTTTTCCAATAGAACAGACAATATCCTCCGCTTCAGGAGTCAGCTTGAGATGTATGCACCGGCGATCCCGGACATCCGGCACCGGCTCCAAAAGCCGCATCTTCTGAAGCCGCTCCACAGACTGAGAAATATGCCCCTTCGTAAACATATAGGCATCTCTAATGTCCTTCGACGTATTACGTTCTCCAAACTGGTGCAGATAATACAAAATCTCCACATCAATTTTCCGAAGCCCGTACCGCTCCCGTATCACAGCGCTTCTGCTCTCCAGAAGCTGCTTGAATTCTCTCCCGTGCAGCAACAGCACAACCGACCGTTCCATCGTTTCCTCCCGGAGCTCTGCCAGCCTCCTTTATTGCAGAAATACCCTCAGACATGAGGCAGGGCAGCAGCTCCTTTTGTTTAATTTTAAACTTTCTACTTAGAATACCATATAACCTTTTTTTCTGCAAGCCTTCCCCGGGGATTCAGAAATTTTTAAGAATTCGTATTCACGTATTTTTTTATTCAAATCTATTGATACCGGGAAAAAACTCTGTTATAATATTTTTAAGCATTTTATATTTCTATCATTCTCAATGGCATATATGCCATTCTGTATTCTATACTTCAACATGCAGAATCTGACAGAGTATCTCCATGGACTATTAAATTGCGAGCTGCCTGCTTAGATATGCATATCTACATCTTAGGAATTTTCAATGCTTAATACCCAAAACGCAGAGAGGACTCCGGGATGAATCGCAGTCCTCTCCAAAATCAAGTAAGGAGGACTTTGAATGAATGAACTTTTTACAGTGAAACAGGAAAAAATTTCTGACATGGCTTTTGATACAGCTGCAGGGAATCCGGCACGTACATATAAGGACCGTTTATTCCGTATGCTTTTCAAGGATAAGACTAATTTTCTTGAACTATATAACGCAATGAACGGAACAGCCTATGACAATCCAGATGACCTGACAGTGACTACCCTGGAAAACGCTATCTATATCAGCATGAAAAATGATATTTCATATTTGCTGTATGATCAGCTCACCCTTTACGAGCACCAGTCCACAAGAAATCCAAATCTTCCGCTGCGAAATCTGTTCTATGTCTCAAACATTTATTCAGAACTGGTAAGCTCTGAAAACCTATACGGTTCAAAACAAATTAAAATTCCAGAACCGGTATTTATAGTCTTTTACAACGGAAAAGACGAAATGGCAGAACATTCTTTTTTACAGCTTTCAGATGCTTATACGCATTCGTCTGCAAATATCGCATTGGAATTAAAGGTTCAAATTCTGAATATTAATCCAGGGTATAATCAGGAACTGATGGAAAAATGCAAAGTGCTGCGCGACTACTCAATATTTGTAAGCAAAGCCAGAGAATACAGCAATTTTCTTCCGTTTGCACAGGCAGTAGAAAAAGCAATCGAAACCTGCATTCATGAAAATATATTGAAGGAATTTCTGCAAAAAAATCGTGCGGAGGTGTTAAGCGTGAGTATATTCGAATACAATGAAGAGCTGCATATGCAGCAGGAACGCGAATATGCAATGGAACAAGGTATCCAAAAAGGTGAACTTCTAATGCTAATCAGTCAAATTAAAAAGAAACGGATGCGGATGCTCTCACCGGAAGAAATTTCCAAGGCCCTGGAAGAAGATTTACCACGGGTAGAGCAAATCGTTGCACTGATCGACGGCAACCCAGCTGCCGATCAGACGGAGCTATATGATTTGTGGATAAAACAAAGCAAATAAAATTTCAGGTGTTCCCGGCAGCCTCCTCATGGCAGCCGGGAACACCTGACAGACCGATTTTACTGCTCAAAGCTTATTTTGTTCCGGGATCTGACGCCCCTCCCCGTCCATAGAATAATTGCTCCACCGGACAAGCTCGGAAGCCGGCACCAGCTCATATCCCTGCTCCTGCAGCTTCGCGATGACTGCCTCCAACGCCTGGGGCATATATTTTGCGTCACTGTGCAGCAGAATAATGGAGCCTTTTCCCAGATGCGGATTCTCCGTTACCTTCTGGATAATAGCTTCTATGCCGTAATCCTTCCAATCCTCAGAATCCACATCCCACATCACCGGCAGATAGCCGCTCTGCTTCACTGTGTCGATCAGCTCATTATCATAATCCCCATAGGGCGCCCGGAACAGCTTCATCTCCGTGCCGGTCAGCTTCCATACCTTGTCATGCACCGTCTGAATTTCCGTCTGTATCTCTGCTTTGGACATACCGCTCATATCCCTATAGCTCTGGCTGTAATTTCCCACCTCATGTCCGGCAGCAGTAATTGCTTTCACGTCCTCCGGGTACCGGTCCACCCATTCCCCGGTCACAAAAAAGGTGGCTTTGGCCCCGTACTGCTCCAGGATATTCAAAATCACCCTGGTCTGGTCGTTTCCCCAGACAGTATCAAAGGTGAGCGCCGCCTTCTTTTCCTCCGTCTGCACACAGGATACCGGTATCCTCTGCCCGTTCACCGTACTGCTGGCAATGATACTCTTTTGATTTGTCACGTACGCTCCAATAAAAAATACGAGGGAACACAGGCACACCAGCCCAAGTCCCCTCAATCGGTACCACGCAATCTGATATTGCTTTTCTTCCATAGTCCATCCGCCCTGAATCTTCTTACTAAAACTATATGAAAAACTGTAAGCATTCAGAACGCCGGGGCTATCCAAACATTAAAGTCGGCAACCCCACTGACAGTCCCGGAATAAATATCAATAGCACAATCAAGATCAATTCCGGTATCATAAACGGTAAACAGTATTTAAAATCACTTGTTATCTTAGAACCTGCGATTTTCGACGAAATAATCAGCGTCAATCCAACAGGCGGCGTATACAGTCCAATTGAAAGGCTCATGCATAATACCGCCGCAAACTGCAGCACGGATACTCCCATTGTTTTTATAACCGGTGAAAAAATCGCACCCAGTAAAATCAGCGCCGGTGATACATCCATAAAGCATCCGCATACGAGTGCAGTAACAGCCACTACCGCGAGTATTGCCCACTGTGAATGAAGATTTACCAACGCCCAGTCCGCAATGATCTGCGGAAGCAGCAGATAGGACATCAAGCTGGACAGCAAAGAAGCGGTTGCTACAATCAGCATAACTACTGCGGTTTGAATCGCCGCATCAATAAACGCCTGGAAAATACTTTTCGGCGTCAGCTGCTTATAAATAAAAATCCCCGTGAACAGTGCATAAATCACTGCAAGGCAGGATGCCTCTGTCGCTGTCATCCAGCCAAAAACGATTGCACAAAGGATCAGCGCCGGCATAATAACTGACGGAAGGCACTTTATACAGAGCCTTGGAATATCCTTCATCTTTACTTTTCCATTACTCGGATAGTTTCGCTTCAAGCTGAGATATCCGTTGACGATAAGCATACTGACGCCGGCCAGCACTCCTGCAACCGCGCTGGAAAAAAACAGGTCTCTGACGGAAGCGGACGCAATCGTCGCGAGCAGAACCATCGGAATACTTGGAGGAATCAGCATTGCAATCGTCGAAGACGTCGCATTGATAGCCGAAGAGTATTCTTTGTCATATCCCTGGTCGTTCATAGTCGGGATCAGGATTGAGCCGAGTCCTGAAGCATCTGCCGCTGCAGAACCTGAAATTCCCGCAAAAATCATAGAACCCACAATGGATACCGCTGCAAGTCCTCCGCGAAAACGTCCGACAAATATATTACAAAAATCCAGCAGGCGCTTGGTGACGCCGCCGCCGTTCATTAGATTTCCTGCCAGAATAAAGAACGGAACTGCCAGAAGCGGAAAGGAATCGACGCCGGAAAACATTTTCTGTACCACATAAAGTCCCGGTAAGTCTGTGCGGAATACAAGAAAAGCCGTACTTGCAATGCCAAGTGAAAAGGCAATCGGCATTCCCAGTAACAACAATACGAAAAATACAATCAGGAAAACATCTAATACGCTCACTCAATCACCCCCGTTTTTATGACTTTATATATTTTTTCAAGTGCAAAAATTCCGGTTGTTATTCCGAAAAAAGGTATGGACGCCATAAATGGCCACTTGGGCATGCCCAACGCCGGTGAAAGCTGATTTCCGACCTGCCTGCACATCAGACATCCATAATAGGTTAAATACACGCAGAAAGCGATTACAACTACATGCATAAGTACGGCCACAAGCTTTTGCGATTTCTCCGTCATGCGTTCTACTAATAATGTAATACCGTTCATTTCTGCTTTCCGGTATCCAATTCCGGCACCGCAGAATATAATCAGCTGCATCAGCCGTCTCGCCAGCTCTTCTGTCCAAGTCGGAGGAGTAGAAAAACAGTATCTTGCAATTACCTGCAACGTGATCGTCCCCAGCAGGACAACCATCATCGCTCCCAGCAAGATACACATCCCCTTTTCAAATATATCTAATATCTTCATTACATATTTCATAGGCACTCTCCATCAGCAGCCTGCCGAATATGCCACTGTATAGGCAGGCTGCTTTCAAAATTTTTTCTATTTGATCCTGCTGCGTAATCAGTATTTCTCTCCCGCCTCCACAATCTGCAGGTAAATTTTTTCAAACGCGTCGTAATTCGGGTCACTTTCAAATTCCTTATACACGTCTTTTGTCCGCTCTCTCCACTCTGTCGTATCCACCTCTGTTACTTCCATGAATTCTGCCGCCTCATCAAGCTGCTCCTTCTCCATCTCCACTGCCAGCTTATCGTTATATTCAGCAGCCTCGTCTGCCGCCTGCTGTACCCATGCACGCTGTTCCTCATTCAGCTTCTGCCATGTAATATCTGAAATATTCAGATACATAAATCCATATACATGGTTGGAAATTGTCAGATACGGGCATACCTCATACAGCTTATTCGCAACAATCGTATTAATCGGATTTTCCTGTCCTTCAATTACATTCGTCTGAAGCGCGGAATACACTTCGTTAAAGCTCATCGGGGTCGGAGACGTACCAAGCGCTCTCCATAAAGCCGTCCGTGCCGCCATTTCCGGAACGCGGATCTTCAGTCCCTTCAAATCTTCCAGCGTTTCAATTTTCTTTGTTGTAGACATGAGACGCGGTGTTCTCATGAAAGTACTCAAAACTCTCACCCCAGTCGTATCCAGAATACGCTGTTCAATCTGGTCTCCAATCTCTCCGTACAGAACTTCCTTCAAATGCTCTTCATTCACAAAAAGGAAATCCCACTCCAGGAACATCAATGCAGAGTCAAAATTCTGAAGCACGCCGCAGATAACCGACATATCCATAGACCCCATCTGCTCGCCTTCAATAATTTCTGTTTCCGTACCGGCGAGGCCATTTGCAAGCACATCACACGTCATTGTCCCACCGGAAAGCTCTTCCAACCTGTCCGCAAAATAATGACAGGCTTCAATTTCCGCTGTTCCCTCAGAAGTTGTTGATCCAAGTTTTAATGTAATTTCCGGCTCTGCTGCGGATACCGTCGGTGCAAACACAGATGCTGCCAATGATAAACTGAGAACAAACGCTAATATTTTTTTCATAATTATATCCTTTCTGTAATCATTCAAACTCTTTATCGGGTATCAGTAATATCTTTCCAGCTCCTCTTGTCGCCTGGAGAAACGCTTCCTCTGCCTGTGATAATTTGTACCGGTGCGTCACAACGTCAAGAAGATTTACTTTTCCGTATTCCATCCAGGCAGTGAGCTGAGACCAGGTTCTCCAGATCCTGCGTCCAAAAATTCCTTTTATGGAAATTCCCCGCAGGTTTACATCTTTCATCCAGTTCACAGAAACCTCTCCGGCAGGATGGCCTACCGTAATCAGCCGCCCTTCCCGGCGCAGGAACTGAAATATCGACCGGTATGCAGCCGCAGCCCCGCTTGTTTCAATTACTACATCCGCACCGCCGCGCGCACTGGTCAAATTCCTGATTTCGCTGACTGGATCTTTTTCTTTTATATTAATCGTAACTGCGCCGAATCTCTCGGCCATATTGAGACGATACTCATCAAGGTCCGTTGCGATCACCCTGCCGGCGTTTCCTGCCTTTAACATTAAAACAGTTAAGAGACCGATCGGCCCGCAGCCATTTACTACTACCGTTTCCCCCGGTAAAACTCCTGCCTCATCAATAGCCCGCATGGCAACGCCGCCCGGCTCCAGTAAAGCGCCTTCTTCAAAAGAAATTTCATCCGGCAGCGGAAATACCACATTGGCAGGACCTATGGCATATTCTGCAAAGGATCCATTACAGCTTGTACCGTATGCCCCCATATCCATACAGTTGTGCGCCATATCATTCCGACAGTTAAAGCATTTGCCGCAGGGTATATGAGTTTCCAGGGATACCCTCTGATTCAGATGCAACCCCTTCACTTCCGAGCCCATTTCCACTATTACGCCGGAAAACTCATGACCCAGCGTCAGCGGCCATTGTATCTCGTAGTTGCTTGCAAATCCGCCGCCCTCCCATCTGTAGTGTCCAAGGTCTGTTCCGCAGATTGCCGCGGCCTTTACCTGAATCAGCACCTCGTCCGGCTTCGGCACCGGTTTTTCTACTGTCGTATAAACAAGTCCCGGATACGGGCCTGTCTTTATTACAGCCTTCATTGCTACATCCCTCCTTTGTTGATTATAAAAATTGTTAAAAATAAATTATATAGTTGCCCGCATTATAATGGCCTAACGCCTGAACAAATATGGTAATGTCATCTATAAATCCATCCTTTAAAATATAAAATCCCACACGGAGCTTCTCTCTCCTGCACAAATCAATCAATTCTGCAAGATTACTAAAATAGTTTGCCTCCATCTCTTTTATATATTTCAGCGAATTATGCTGTATCACAGGACGGCTTCTCCCGATTGTAAAAATAATTGTATCCATGTCTTTTAAATTATTTTTCAGGAAAATCAACTGTTCCCCGATTTGTCTTTCCAGACCCTGCCTCTCAAACAAATACTCTTCCACTTTATCCCGCACGTGAAACTGGGCGATCGGATACTCCTCACATGCTTTCCGAACAGAGCTCAAAAGCGCGTCGTTTCCAGAAAGAGTTTCTAATACAAGTCCGTACATTTCTGTACCATTTACTTTTATCCGTTCCACAGCACATCCGTCATACGTTTTCACTTTTTCTGTGCTTTCAAGTACTCCATTAGAAGCGGTTATTTCGGCGATCAGCTTCTTTAAATTCTGTACACCCTTCTTCGCCTCTTCTGATTCTTTTTGTATTGTGTCTGCCAGGTTGCCTGTATAGCCTGTCCATTGCTCTAAAATACAGTTCACCGATTCATTCTGTAAATAAACCTGCTGCAATAAAGCCCGCATATTCAGCATTCCCTCACCTGATGCAGATCCTGTGACCTGAAATCCCAATTGACTTGGAAGTCTTTGAATGTGAATATCCTTTGCATGAAGATTCACCGTATACGGAATCAGGGACTGTGTGACCGTTTCCACTCCCTCCAGACATCCCAGAGAATTTGCTGTATCAAGACAGATGCCCACATACTCTGAATGAAACTCCTTCAGGATAGTGACCATATGATATGCCTTAAATCTGTCATGGTTCTCTATCGCAAGCACTACCTTGTTTTTTTCAAACTCAGGCACCCATTTTCGGAGTATCTTTGTTATTTCCTCGTCTGTCGGTTCATACTGCTCTACATCAATTACGATCCGAAGCAGCTTTGCCGAAAAATAAATACATAACTGCAGATATGTCTCCAGCGTTTTTTCCAGAAGCCCTCTGCATCCGATCTCCAAATCAATCCCATATTTTTGCAAAGCCTCTTTTCCTTCGCAGAGCGCCTCCGGCGATAATTTATGTAAAGGAAGATTATCACCGATTTGAAGGAGCGTAAGGCCAAAGGAATGCGTCAGCTCGATCAGCTCCATAAAAGATAAAGGCTTTTCCGGCATGTAACCCTCAATTCCTACTGCCCAGGTATACGAAAATGAACTTATCCCCAATTTCATGCGTTTACTTTAATCCTTTCTCAAAATCCTGCAAATTCTCCAGTTTATTGGTAATTTTAAATATTTTCATGCAAATATAAGCTTATTTATTATGCACTTTTCACCTCTTGCACTCATATTACCACACCTGTTTTCAAACATCAATAATCTAATATATGAATTATTTCTCATAATAATATTGACTTTTCCAATATTATAAATTAAACTGAAATTAACATAACTATTCAGAATCAAATCCGGGAACGAGGGAGAATGCTCATGAAACTGGAAGACATTGAAGCCTTTTTAATGATTGCTGATACGCACAATCTTTCAAAATCTGCCCAGCTGCTTTATATTACTCAGTCAACGGTAAGCTACCGCCTGAAACGGCTTGAAACAGAGCTGGGAGTAGAGCTGGTAAAAAGAAGCCGCGGAGAACGCTCCATCACCTTAACGCCAAAGGGAATTGAATTCATTTCCATTGCCCAGCAATGGGTCAATGTTTCCAAATATACCAGACAGTTCAAGGAAATGAAAAGCTATATGAACGTCCGGATCGAACATGTCGACTGGTTTACTGCCTATCCGTTCCAGAAATTTTATGAATTGCTCCTTGAAAAGGAACCTCTGCTGAAGCTGCATATCCGAACGGGACACTCTGCTCCCATTTCAGAAAAAGTAAATAACGTTGAAATTGACATTGGATTCGTTGTGCATCCGATCATTACCTCATCTCTGGTCTACAGGCCGCTTTTTCGTGATCCCCTGGTCATGATCTGTTCCAGACGTGCCAACCGCCAGGGAGTTACCGTTCACCCGAAAGATCTTGATCCTTTGCATGAAGTATACTGGCCTTATCAGGGAGATGATGTACGAAAATGGCGGGATCAATGGTGGGATTCTTCTATCATTCCACTGATACAAATGGATTTCAGCATTCCTACCTCCTTTTATTTTCTTTCCAACCCGGAAAAATGGATGCTTTCTCCGCGTTCCATTGCAGAGGAACAGGTACAGTTAAATCCTGATTTAAAAATATATACTTTTTCAGTTCCCGCCCCGGACATCATATGCTATTGTATCCACAAAAAGGAGCCCTCTCAACAGGCAATTCTTTCCATCGACATCATACATAAGCAGTTGGATACTTACAGTGATATTTTTATTAAGCACGATTATATGAAGATACCTGAAAATCATTCATACAGCACTATGCAGCATTTGGAGTAATTTTACAAATTCCTTCCCTGCCTCTTAAGAATTCTTTCATTTTTTTCAAAAGGCGCTGTGTTAAGATATCAGTATCAGTATTCATTGCATGACCATCCAACGAGACGACATGGATGTTCATTATGAGATATTTTATTTGTAAAGAAAGGATTGGGGATTATGAGAGGACGTAAATTATTTTATGGGGTACTTGCAGCTGTCGCCACCTGCCTGCTGGCAGGCGCATCGCTCACAGCCTTCGCCGGAGAAAGCCGCTGGGACAGCACGACAACGAGAGATGCGAACAACAATATCTGTATCAATTTTGAGGAGGTTCAGGTCACTCTTCCTGAAAGCTGGTCCGGCAAATGCCAGATGGGTGCAGGCACCGACGCCGTATCCTTCTATCAGACGAAGTCCCGGGATCTGTACACCCAGGAGCTTGGATATCCCAACGGCGGATGGCTGTTCAGCATCAACTGGACCCAGAGCACCGATTATCTGTCGGACAATCCCAGCTATATGACGCTTGGCACGGGTTACGACGGCATCTACTACGCATCGTTTCCGACGGATTTTCAGGGCTATACCAACGATACCGATGCGTACAATGAATTTGTATCCATGT
>JAUNGD010000097.1 GCA_030524705.1 Lachnospiraceae bacterium
ATACGGTGGCGGCAATGCTGGAGTATCTGGCAGAGGCAGTACCGGACGTGGAGATTGAGTATCAGTTTATTGACAACTCCAATTACGACACGATCGTGGATACGCAGCTGTCAGCGGAGGAGGGGCCGGATATTATCTGCGAGTCTCCGGGTTCCTCTCTGAAGCATGCGAGACTGGGCTACCTTGAGCCCCTGGATGAGCTGGGCGCAAAGTATTCCACAGCGGGAACCAGCGTATATTCCTATGACGGAAGCGTTTACGCGCTGCCGGGCATCAGCTGGTTTGAGGGAATTTACTTCAATAAGGCGCTTTTTGAGGAAAACAGCATTGAGCTGCCGAAGACCTTCGAGGAGTACATTGAGGTGTGCAAAAAATTCCAGGAGCTGGATATTGTACCCCTGGCGGCAGGCCTGAAATCCTGGGAGCCGATGCTGAAAAATTCCATGGCCTATGTGGCGGCGGAGTATCTGTCCACAGATGAGGGCAAGGATTTCGGCGAGAAATACAGAAACGGCGAGGTGACGCTGGACGGCACATGGAACCCGTACCTGGAAACATGGTCAACCATGATCACAGAGGGAATCTATACGACAGATATGACGGGTATTGACCACGACCAGGCGCTGGAGCAGTTTGCCACAGGACAGGCAGCAATGTTCTGCTCCGGTCCGTGGGATTATGACACGATCATGAGCAAAAATCCTGACATGCAGCTTGATATGATGCCCTTCTACGGCAGCAGCGAGAGCGACGGCTGGCTGATCGGCGGCCCGGGCTGCGGATTTGCGGTAAATGCAAATTCTGATAAGAAGGATGCGGCAATGAAGATCGTGGAAGCAATTTCCACAGTAGAAGGCCAGGCAGCTCTGTGGGAGAACAACCAGGGCGGTTCCTCTTATCTTGAGGGCGCAAGCTTTGAGCTCCCGGAGGCATATACCAGCGCGGCTTCCGCACTCGGCGCAGGAAATGTATACTGCCCATGGAATGAGTGGGGCGCGGCAGCACCGGCGCATGAGACCTACGGAACAGAGTTCCAGTCCTATCTGCTGGGCGAGCAGGATCTGAGCGCTACACTGCAGAACGTAGACGCGGCAGTCCAGGAGCTTTTGGAAAAGTAAAATTAAACAGATGAGATTCGTGCCTCATGTGTCAAAAATGGCACATGGGGCACTTTTGGCTTAAAGCCCAGGCTTAAGCGCATCCCGGCCGTTTATGCGGTATTTTCCGGGATGCAGGAAGGAGAAGCAAAATGACAGCGAAGAAAAAATACGATCCCCAATCCCTGGGAAAATATTTTGCGATTTTTATTATCCCGGCGCTGGTGATTTATCTGGTATTCAGTATACTTCCGTTTTTGTATACGATCTATTACAGCTTTACGGATTATACCGATGTAAACCCCATCAATCTGCATTTTGTCGGATTGAAAAATTATATAAAGGTATTTGATACCCCGATGATGCGGACGGCCATTAAAAACTCAGTGATCTATGCAATTTTGCTGACTGGTTTTCAGACGGTTCTGGGCCTCCCGCTGGCAGTCGTACTAAACAAAAAATTAAAGTCGAGAAATCTGCTCCGGGCAGTCTTCTTTTTTCCGGCGGTGTTCAGCTCATTGATTATCGGCTATCTGTGGAACTTTATCATGTCATCCTCAGATTTTGGCCTGATCAATAATATTTTACATAAGCTGGGAATGGGAACCGTGAATTTCTTTACGGCGGACCGGGCCCTGTATTCCGTTATTTTTACCCAGATATGGCAGTGGGTCGGCTGGGGAATGGTTATCTTTCTGGCAAATCTCCAGAGTATTTCCCCGGAGCTGTACGAGGCTGCGGAAATCGACGGCGCCACCGGCAGAAGCAAGTTTTTCTCCGTAACCCTGCCGCTTATGTGCCCCTCCGTGAAAATCATAGTCGTGACCGGACTCATCGGCGGTATGAAGGTATTTGATATTATTTACTCCATGACCTCCGGCGGGCCGGGAAATGCAACGCAGACCGTTATGACCGTTATGATGAAAAAGGGTATTTCGGACGGCTTCTACAGTACGGGAGCGGCCTTCGGCGTAATCTTTTTCGTGATCGTATTGTTCATCAGCGCCATCGTGACGAGGCTGATGGGAAAGTGGAGTGAGGCGATAGAATAATGAAAATAGAAAAAAGAAGACTGGTAATTACAGAGATAATTATGATCCTACTGGCAGTCATTTGGTTTATTCCGATTTACTATCTTATCGTGACGACCTTAAAAACCCCCCAGGAAGCGACGCTGAACCCCCTGGGACTGCCGAAATCGCTGCAGATTCAGAATTATATCGAGGCATGGAAGACCATGCAGTTCCCCCGGGCCTTCGGGAATACCCTGTTTATCACGGTATCGGCGGTGCTGCTCATCGTAGTTTTCGGTTCCATGGCGGCCTACGCTCTGGCGAGAACGAAATCCCGGCTCGGCAACAGCCTTTTCCTGCTGTTTCTCGCCGGGCTGATCGTACCCTTCCAGATGAATATTGTCAGCCTGTACAAGATCGTAAAAAATCTGCATCTGATGAATACGCTGTTTGCGGTCATTCTGGTGGATGCGGCCATCAACACTCCCCAGGCAATCTTCCTTTTTAAGGAGTTTATCGAATCCACGGTGCCGAAGGAGCTGGAGGAGGCTGCGGCCATCGACGGCTGCTCCGTGATCAAAAAGTTTTTTACCATTGTGCTTCCGCTTTTGAAGCCTGTCATATCGACGGTGGTCATTGTGGTGACTTTAAATGTCTGGAATGAGTTTATGACGCCGCTTCTGTTTTTACAGAGCCGGGAAAATGACGTCATTCTGCAGGAGGTCACGAGAAATATCGGACAGTTCTCCACGGACTGGACGGCGCTGTTCCCGATGCTGATGCTGGGCGTGGCTCCGTTGATGATCTTCTATATTTTTATGCAGAAATATATCATTGCCGGGGTAGCCGCCGGAGCGGTAAAGGGATAATAGGATCCGCAAAGGAGAATCAGATGGAAGAAAAGCAAGGAAAGAAAAACTGGATAAAAGAACGTATTATGGTTATCGTGCCTCATCAGGACGACGAAATTCTGATGACGGCAGGGGTGATCCGGGAGGCGGTGAAAAAGGGCGCCTCGGTCACGGTGGTGATGGCGACGAACGGAGACTGCGAATGCAGGGATTATTCCAAGGGCCGGAACCGGCTCCTGGAATCGCTGAAGGGACTGGAGCTGCTGGGGCTGGAGGCCGGGAATTTCTGGCTGATGGGCTATGCTGATACGGGAATGGCGGAGGAGGACAGCTTTCTCCATCACCTGTACTGTGAAGCAGACGCTGAAAAAATATACCCCTCTTTCTGTTCCTCCGAAACCTACGGCCTGTTGGAAAAGGAAGAATATCATATGCGGCAGTATGGAGAGCATGCTGATTACTGCAGAGGCTGTTTTAAGGCTGATTTGAAGGAAATCATTGAAAAACAGAGACCGGAACAGATTTTTACGACCTCCGAATTTGATACCCACGGCGACCACAGCGCTTTGTATAAATTTGTCTGCGAGGTTTTGGATGAGCTGCAGGAAACAGACAATGAGGAGGCGCAGGGGTCAGGAGAGGGCGAGCCGGAAGCCTATACTCCAGAGGTGTTTGTCTCCGTCGTGCATTCCATGGCCGGAGATGAAAACTGGCCTCTGCGGGGCACGCCGAGGTATAGCTGCCCGGAGGGCCTGGAGGAAGCTGCGGGACTGAAGTGGGATGAGAGGATCTGTCTGCATCTTCCAGAAGAAATGAGGACCGAAAGAGGCGGAGAAAATCTGAAATACCGGGCGCTGTGCCGGCATGAGACTGCGCTGGAGCCGAACGCCGTAGATTTTTTGATGGCCTTTATCAAAGATGAAGAAATATTTTGGAGAGTAAGGTGAATTTATGCGTACAGACAAGAAACCGATTTATCCGGTGGAGCCCTGGACCATCACAGAGACTGCCTTTGAGGTAAAAAATAATTATAGGAACGAGACGACCTTTGCCTTGTCCAACGGATACATTGGGACAAGAGGCACCTTTGAGGAGGCTTATCCCTTCGATATTGATACGGGGCTGGAAGGCAATTTTGTGAATGGATTTTATGAAAGTGAGCAGATACGCTACGGGGAGGCCAATTTCGGTTCTCCCCTCCTGTCCCAATCTCTTTTGAATCTGCCGAATCTGAAGGAGACGGCGCTCTATCTGGACGGAGAAAAATTTGATATGCGGGAGGGCAAAGCAGAGGAATATTCCAGGACCCTCTATATGAAGGACGGAGTGCTGGTGCGGCGGCTTATCTGGACGTCGCCCTCCGGCAAAAAGGCGGAAATCTGCATCCGGCGGCTGGTGTCCTTTGCCATGAAAAATATTATGGCCATCAGCTATCAGGCGACCCCTTTGAATTTTGACGGGGAGCTGTGCTTTGTATCCAGACTGAACGGAGATGTGGAAAACCATACCCGGAAAACGAACCCGATCGTGGATTACGGCCCCTTTGGAAGGAAGCTGGAGCCCATCTGCCTGAAGGCGGATGAAAAGGAAGGCAGTCTTTATTATGAAGGCGTGACGCAGACCAGCAGGCTGACGGTGGGCTGCGGCAGCATACACAGGATTTTTGCGGGCAAAGCAGGAGAAGAATGTAACCTGGAAAACGCTAAGCCAGGCAGGAAAACGAAAACGCAGGCTGTAGATGTGTTGACGGATACAGACGGCAGGAAAACGAAAACGCAGGCTGCAGCTGTGTTGCTGGGGACGGACAGCGAGACGCATACATATGATGCCAGCCTGTCCTTCCGGGTCAGTGCAAAGCGAGGCGTCACGGTAACGCTGGAAAAAATGATCTGCTATTCCACCAGCCTTGATTCTGCAGCCGATGATCTTGCAGAGTTCGTATCCGGGACGCTGGCAGAGGCCGGCGCGCTGGGCTATGAAGAGCTGGAAAGGCGGCAGAAGGAATATCTGCACCGCTTCTGGGAAACGGCGGATATAGAGATTCTCGGCGAGGGGAATGACGCATTGTCCCAGGGCGTCCGTTTTAACCTGTTTCATATTTTTCAGGCCGCCGGAAGAGACGGAAGGACGGGCATGGGAGCGAAGGGACTTTCCGGGGAAGGCTATGAAGGGCACTATTTCTGGGATACGGAAATGTATATAATGCCGGTTTTCACCTACACGGAGCCGGAGGTGACGAAGCGTCTGCTGGAATACCGGTACGATACGCTGCCCCAGGCCCGGCAACGGGCCAGGATCCTGGGACATCCGCAGGGAGCGCTTTTCCCGTGGCGGACCATCAACGGCGAGGAGGCTTCCACCTATTATCCGCTGGGAACGGCTCAGTATCACATCAATGCGGACATTGAATACGCGCTGGCGTTGTATCTGCAGGCGACAGGGGATGTGAAATTCTTTAAGGAAAAAGGGGCGGAAATCCTCATTGAGACTGCCCGGGTCTGGGCGGATGTGGGAAGCTTTGCCGAGTGTAAGGGAGGAAAATACTGTATCTGCAGCGTGACGGGGCCGGATGAATATAATGTACTGGTGGATAATAATTTTTATACGAATCTGATGGCCCGGGAGCATCTGCGGGATGCGGTGACGGCCGTGGAGTATCTGCAAAGAGAAGACCCGGATACCCTGCAGCGGCTGATTTCCAGGCTGGATTTTGATTTGAGCGAGGCAGAGGTCTGGAAAAGGATCGTGGAAAATATGTATTTTCCGTATGACGAGACCCGCCGGGTCTATCCTTTGGATGACGGCTTCATGATGCGGAGGCCCTGGGATGAAAGCAGGATTCCGCCGGAGAAGCGGGCATGGCTGTATGAGAATTACCATCCGCTGTTTATCATGCGCCACCGCATGTCGAAGCAGGCGGATGCAATTCTCGGCATGTACCTGCACAGCAATCTTTTTTCGGATGAAGAGCTGCGGAGAAATTATGATTTTTATCAGGAGGTGACGCTGCACCACTCTTCGCTGTCCACTTGTATTTTCGGAATCGTGGCCTGTGATATTGGGACAAGGCTGCAGCATGCGGCGGCAGGAACAGCCCCGGAGCATGAGGCCGATCCGTATTTTCAGGAGGCGTATGAGTATTTCTCACAGTCTGCCCGGATGGATCTGGACGATTACCACAATAATTTTTATGCGGGCATCCATGCGGCAAATATGGCGGGCACATGGCAAGCCATCGTAAATGGCTTCGCCGGACTGCGCTGCTTTGACGGGAAGCTGAGCTTTCGTCCGTATCTGCCGAAGGCCTGGGAGGGATACCGGTTCTGCCTTCGCTTCCGGGATGCGGTTCTGCGCGTGGAGATCACGCAGGGAGAGGCAAAATTTACACTGGCGGAGGGCGAGCGGATTTCCTTTGCTGTGTATGGAAATGAGATTACGATAACAGAGCGCGGAGGAAACTATGTTCAAAAAATATAAAGCAATCTTTTTCGACTGGGACGGGACTGCGGTCCTTTCCCGGAAGGCTCCGGCGGACTTGGCCGTTGCAGCCATGAAGCCGCTGCTTCAGAAGGGAATCAAGCTGGTGATTGTCAGCGGTACGACGATAGAGAACATCGCCCAGGGAAGGCTGGAGGAATTGTTTACGAAGGAAGAGCTGAGCAATCTTTATCTGGGCCTGGGCCGGGGCGCGTACAATTACGCCTTTGACGATAACGGAAAAGCCTGCATTTTCCACGATGAGATCCCGGATAAAAAAACACTTCTGGATATTCACCGGATCTGCTTTGAAATTCATCAGCATTTACTGGAACATTATGATTATGCGACGGACATTGTATTCAGCCGTCCGAATTACTGTAAAATTGATCTGATGGTGACAGAAAACAGGGGAACGAATCTTTTTATGCAGGAAAACGAACTGGACATGCTGAAGGAGACCATGCGGGCCCACGGCCTGAACGGTGGGCTGGCGGAGCTTATTGCGCTGGCGTCGTCGGTGGGAAAGCAATACGGAATTGAGGTGGCTCCGACCTGTGATGCGAAATACCTGGAGGTGGGCATTTCCAGCAAGAGTGATAACGTGAACATGATTCTTGCCAGCCTTCAGAAGAAATTTGGGATCACTGCAGAGGATTGTGCATTCTGGGGGGATGAGTACGTCGGAATCGAGTCCGGAATCTTCGGAAGCGACAGCTTTATGATGACGCCAGAAACGAAAGCCGGAGATTTCTTTGATGTATCAGAGGTGTCCGGCCAGCGCCCGGAGGGCGTGAAGGTCCTGGGCGGCGGAGTAGAGCGGTTCCTGCAGTTTTTAGCTGCTGCAGCGGTTACTGAGTAACCGTGTGCGGCAGCAGTGTCGGCTGACAGGTGATTGTATTTTCGGGCTGATATATCTGGCACATTGGATTAATAATGCGGGTTTGCTGACGTTGACATTACGGGAAAAACGGATTAGAATAAATTCAATTTGCAGGCAGAGGGAGGGAGAGCTGTGCAGATAACCAGCAGATTTACAATAGCGGTTCATATATTTTCCTGTATTGATACCTTTGAACATGAAAGGAAGGTTACCAGTGACTTTCTGGCTTCCAGTGTGGAGGTAAATCCTGTTATTATACGAAGAATTTTGCTCCAGCTGAAAGGGGCGGGTCTGGTCAATGTGCAGAGGGGAACTGGCGGCGCCACAATCGCAAGGCCTCTTGAGAAAATCACCTTTCTGGACATTTACCGGGCTGTGGAGTGCGTGGACAATGGGGAACTGTTCCATTTCCATGAGAAGCCGAACATAGATTGTCCGGTGGGACGGAACATCCACAATGTACTGGATGAAAAGCTGGAGCGTGTTCAGCAGGCAATGGAGCGGGAGCTGGCATCCATAACGCTGGCAGATGTAAAAAGGGATATGGCTCAATATCTTGACAGGGAAGACGTAATACCAGCCAGTTCATAATAGAATAGAAAAAATTTTGTTACGATAATAGAACGTGATAAAGCTGCGATGATATATGAAAGCATTCCAAAGTATCTGGCATGGTTTCATATATCACCGCAGTTTTTTAGTGATCTCCGGGAAGAGCTTCACTGCGCGGCACCGAAAGCCTTCCAACTCGGAGACTGTATCAAGTTCGGTAAGGTGCATGATGCAGTGCACGGTGAAATAATTAATGTAATGATTGACATTACAACAAAGATGTGGTATTCTCTTGATGTAATTACAAAGATTACAACAATAAGGCCGGTAAGAGTCTGTTCTATGGGAATGGTTACCGGCAGGATTATTTCAGGAGGATATTATTATGCAGAAGGTAGTAGAATTTTTAAGGGAAAATCCCGTGCAGTATTTGGCCACCGTGGGACGTGACGGTAAGGCAAAGTGCCGCCCATTTATGTTTGCAGGAGAAAAGGATGGCAAGCTGTGGTTTGACACGAATATCAATAAAGACGTTTATAAGGATATGCAGGAGAATCCGGAAATCGAAATTTCTGTTTCCAGTCCGTCTTATGCCTGGATCCGTCTGCACGGTAAGGCAGTTTTCTCAGATGATATGGCTGTAAAGGAAATGTGTCTTGAGAACCCAATTGTTAGGGGGCAGTATCAGACGGCTGACAATCCGGTGTTTGCAGTGTTCTATCTGGAGAATGCTCACGGTATTATTGCTGATTTCTCCGGTAATCCTCCATATGAATTTTAATCAAGGAATAAATACTGCCCTGGGATGCTTCGGACATCTCGGGGCGGTTTGCTGTGACCGTGTTATATATTTGTGTAAGGAAACAGGAAGGAGTGGTTCAAAGCAATGATAAGAGAGCTTGCAAAAAGTATCAGGGAGTACAGAAAATATGCGGTTGCTACCCCGATTCTTGTATCAATGGAGGTGGTGATGGAATGTATCATTCCGTTTTTGATCGCCGCTCTGGTAAATAATATCAAGGATGGATGCGAGCTGTCCCTCATCGTAAAATACGGAGTCGTGCTGGTCATTATGGCTCTGCTGTCTCTCATGTTCGGGGCGTTGGCAGGATCCGCCTGCGCGACGGCCTCCTGCGGACTGGCCAAAAATCTCCGAAAGGATATGTTTCACAGGATACAGACCTACTCTTTTGAAAATATTGATAAATTTTTGACTTCATCCCTGGTGACCCGGCTGACCACTGACGTTACAAATGTTCAGAATGCTTATATGATGATCATAAGGAGTGCGATCCGTGCCCCTTTGATGGTCATTTTCGCTTTTTCTATGGCCTGCTTTATGGGAGGAAAAATGGCCTGGATTTTCCTGTTTGTAATTCCTTTTCTGGCGGCGGGCCTGTCCCTGATTGTCTATAAAACGCTGCCCCTGTTTCGGAAGGTGTTCGTAAAATACGATAACCTGAACAGCTCCGTACAGGAAAACATCAAGGCTATGCGGGTAGTAAAATCTTTTGTCCGGGAGGATTATGAGCAAAAAAAATTTGATATAGCCGCGGAAGACGTATGTGCTGATTTTACAAAAGCAGAGCGGATCCTGGCATTGAATAATCCTCTGATGCAGTTCTGCCTGTATGTGGTGATGATATTTATCCTTTCCTTTGGTTCCTATACGATCATTACTACGCGCGGCCTGGATCTGGATGTGGGCCAGCTTTCCTCCCTTTTGTCTTATGGCTTTATGATGCTCAGCAGCCTGATGATGCTGTCCATGATCTTTGTCATGGTCACTATGGCGGCTGAGTCGGCAAAGCGTATCGCAGAGATACTTTCGGAGAAGAGTACGCTGACAAATCCGGAGCATCCTTTGTATGAGGTGGAGGACGGCTCAATTTCTTTTGAACACGTCAGCTTTAAATATTCTTTAAAGGCAGAACGGATGGCCCTTTCAGATATTAATCTGGAAATTAAATCCGGTGAGACCATCGGAATTATCGGCGGCACAGGATCTTCAAAGTCCTCATTGATCCAGCTGATATCCCGTCTGTATGACGCGACAGAGGGCGTGGTGAAGGTCGGAGGCGTGGATGTAAGGAAATACGATCTGGAGACCCTGCGAAATCAGGTGGCGGTGGTGCTTCAGAAAAACGTTCTGTTTTCAGGAACGATCAAGGAGAATCTCCGCTGGGGGAACAAGGAGGCCAGTGATGAGGAGCTGGTGCAGGCGTGCAGGCTTGCCTGTGCAGATGAGTTCATTTCGCAGTTCCCGGAAGGGTATGACACTTACATCGAACAGGGAGGCGCAAATGTATCCGGAGGCCAGAAGCAGCGCCTTTGTATAGCAAGGGCTTTGCTGAAAAAGCCGAAGATACTGATTTTGGACGATTCCACCAGCGCTG
>JAUNGD010000098.1 GCA_030524705.1 Lachnospiraceae bacterium
TGCTTTTTTCATTTACTGCTTTTTTTCATTTACTGGCGCCCCGCGTTTGCTTCCGCATTCTCCGGCATAACGGCGCCTAAACCTTCACAGCCTTCTTAGTAAATATTTGCTTTTTTCAAAGCCGGACGAAGCGCAAGATACACAACAGTAGCAACAATCACGGACAGCACCGCATTGATAGAGGTCGATGCAATATTCCATGCCAGGGTTACCTCTGCCGCAGCCTTTCCAAGAATAATTCTCTTGTAAAAATATCCGAACAGCGGGTCGAAGATCACATTGAACAGCAATCCGCAAACGGAAGCGATCACCGTCCACCGCGCTACATACGCCCGATCATTGCTCTGGTTGATCTTGCCGATTTTGTGTGCCACAAGCCCGGTGATCAGTCCGATAAAGAACTTCAGAATAAAAGTCTTCGGCGCATAAACGATATAAACAGGGTCAAGCAGGTCGCCAATCGTCATTCCGACCGCACCGCCGATTCCGCCCCATACGCCTCCCATAATCAGGGCTCCCAGCACGCAAACTGCATTTCCGAGATGAATAGACGTAGCATCGCCGCCCGGAAGTGTAATTTTGATCTGCAAAAACGTAAACACAACGTAAGACAGCGCAGCAAACATTCCCGTCATTACCAGCTTCTGTAACTTTTCCTTTTCCATAAATTCTCCTCCTCATATAGGTTCTTTCTGGCCTTCCGGCAATAAACAGTATATTGCTGTATGGCCTGTATGAAAAGTGCCATTTATGTACTTTTTATCCAGTCCAGTTTAGGGGTTATGCTGCATTTACTTCTGTTTGCATATCAATATCCCCGCTATTTTACCTCCGCCCGTTTATAGACAAAATACAATACCGGGCACAGCAGAACAGACAGAACTATATATACAGGAAAGAGAAGCTCCACGGCCCCGGTAATCCTGCCGCCGATCTCATACAAATTAAAATACCGGACGATCATATTAACCTGCAAAAGCTGATCTGGAAGCATCCCCTTGATCAAATTGAAAACCTTTCCTTGCAATGCATCCCGCAAAAACTCCGGCAGGAAAAGCAGCACAAACGGCACGATGACTGCCACCACTGCGGATTTTGACTTTGCCGATACCAGCATACACAAAAGCATCAAAAATACCGTGCCGACGTAGCCCCCAAAGATTGTCAGAAAATACAGCTCGCCGTAGGTAATATTGTAGAAGCTCTTCCAATACGAGATCTGGATCACACAGTTCATCCCATCCAGGCCGTACACTCCAAGCACAATTGCAGAATAAAGAAGCACCTCCGCCCAATAAATCACAGTAACGATCAAAAGCCCTGCCTTGATCTTCGCGGAAACCGCCTTGCTGCGCCCATAATAAGAGGAATACAATACGGCATTGGCTTTCCACTGAAATTCGCTGGAAAAGATACCGGCCACAAGGAATCCCAGCGCCAGCATTGTAATCATAATCAGCATCGGCATAAGCTCAAACATATTGCCCCAGCCGTCTGCAGGCTCATACTGAATCGGCGTCTCCAGCTCCTCATATTTTTCCACCAAAAACGTTTTCTCATTTTCGGAAAACTGTTCCTCATTTTCTTTGAGCTCCAGCCATTCCTCCAAATGCTTCACCCGGTTCGGATAAAATTCCGCCGCATCCTCTGGCGACAGCTTGTCCGGCAGGTAATAATCATAGCCGTTAAAATCATTGAAGGAATAAATCAGCATCTGCCGAATATCCAAAAATCCGATTTTCTTATGGAAAATCTGATTATTCTTCTTTACATCCTCCGTCGAAACGGCATCCTGCTCCGCCACAAGCTCTGAATTTTTCCGAATTACCTCCTGGATCCGCTCCGTATCCAGCGTTCCGGCCCACTGCCTTTTCTGCTCCATCCTCCCCCGGGCCGCTGCGATTCCGCTTCGGTTTTCCCCCGTCTCATCTGCATAAATACCGGCATTTACAGCGGCATTGCTGACAAACAGAAGCAGCGCCAGCAGAAAGAGAAGCGCAACCTTACTGCTCGTACGGGAAAATACTTTCTTGATCTCATACTTTACCATGTCTTCTTCCTCCTTCCGCCGCCTCTTTGTCCTCCGGTCTTGTCTGCGTATAGCATAAGAAAATGTCCTCCAGGGTAAGCGGCTCCAGAACGGCGCTGCTGCAAGGCTGCTCCCCGGAAAGAATGCGCAGCTCCACACCTCCCTGCACGGTCTTCATATTGGAAATCTGATACTGCCGCTCCATGGACGCCACCATACTCTGGGGCACCAGACAGCTCCACGCCCGTTCCGTCACCGCATCAGCCAGCTCGCTCACGGTGCCGGAATGTGCTATTTTCCCATCCTGCATCAACAGTATCTCATTTGCAATATATTCCACGTCCGAAACAATGTGGGTAGACAGCAATACCAGCCGATCCGCCGCCAGCTCCGCGATCAGATTCCGAAAACGGATACGCTCATTCGGATCGAGGCCCGCCGTAGGCTCATCCAGCACCAGAATAGCCGGATCATTCAGCATTGCCTGGGCAATCCCGACGCGGCGCCGCATTCCGCCGGAGCAGCGTTTCATTTTCCGGCCCTTCATTTCCTCCATTCCCACCTGAGCAAGCAGCTCCTTCACACGCTTTTTCGCCACCGCCGGCCGGATGCCCTTAATCGACGCAATGTACATCAGATAATCCTGCACCGTAAAATCGGGATAATATCCAAAATTCTGGGGCAGATACCCCAGAATCCGCCGATACGTCCCGCCCATTTCAAAAATATCCTTTCCGCCGAAGGTGATCCGGCCCTGGGTCGGCTGAAGCAGCGTACAAATCATCCGCATAAGCGTTGTTTTGCCCGCTCCGTTCGCCCCCAGAAGGCCGTAGACGCCGCTGTGCAGCGTATACGTGACATCTGCAACAGCCACTGTATCCTGAAACTGCTTCTTTAAATGCTCCATCCTTAACTCCACAGATCTTTCCCTCCTTTTCTTCCTTTCTGTCCCTGTTCTATCCAGTATTACTTCTTTCTTTGTCCAGTCATACTTCTCTCTTCATCCTACATTTTTGTCCGGTCATATTTTTTGTTCACTTCGGCTTTCATTTTGTCTGGTCATACTTCTTTCTTTGCACGCTCCTGTTTCCGTTTTATCAGCCAAAGATTTTCCGCTCCGCCTCGCTATTCCCATCGGCAGAATACCTCCGTTCCTCTTTCACAGGACTTCAGCGTCCTCCAGATGCCAAAAATCAGATACCCCACAGAAAAAAGCACCGCTGCCGCCCAGATCGGAACCTGAACTGCCGCATACACCTCTTCCCGCAGAATAACAAATTCCCAGACGGACACCCACAGCATGCACAGCACCACCGCAAGATACTCCGAGCCAAACCTTCTGCTACAAAGCACCTGGAAACAAATACAGCAGGTGACATTGAAGGGAAGAAAGAACTGTATAACCGCTTCCCAGATCGTCATTCGTGCTGAGGTCGTCGCCGCTCCAAAAAATATTCCCAGCAGAAGAACATCCACCACCGCAAACAGCACCATACGCGCCGCATAGATTTGCCGCAAAGAAAAATAGGAAGCCCCCTCAATTTCCATCGACTCACTGCTGCGGTTTTTCCAAAGCTCCGGTATGAGAAGTATTGCAAAGGCAGACGCCAGTACACCCATGCTGCGCTGTACATAATGACCGCTTCCCGAGGCTTGCAGCAGCCACCAGAGAAGAAGCAGCACCAGCGCCTGTCCCAGCCACCATCGTTTTCTGATGTATCCTGCCTGCTCAAACAAAAATTCCGGCCAGGAAAGCAGCCGCTCCTGTTCTCCCTCATAAAAAGCTTTTTTCGCTGCAGCAATCGTCTGCAGAATTTTTTCATTCTCTTCCATTCTACTCACTCCTTTTCAGTCACAGCCTATCGCTCCAACAGGCCGCCCAACTGCTCCTTCGCCTTTTTCAGCCTGTATTTCACCAGCGGAATCCCTATTTCCAGTATCGCTGCAATCTCCCGTATCTTCAGCTCCTGAAAATAATACAAAACCACTACCTCCTGCAGCTCCCGGGGAAGAGCGGCAACGGCCTGTCTCACATCCATCTGCCTGTCAACTGCTCCAAAGGGATCATCGCGTCCCAGCTGGGATCCGTTGCCGCCTCCTGCCTCCCCCGGCCGCGTATCCTCCAGCCTCTGCTCCAGACCACGCTGCTGTTCCCGGCGGTAAAAATCCCTGCAGAGGTTTCCTGCAATCACATACAGATAATTGGCGGCCTTGCCGTAATGCCGATAATCCGGCAGCGTCCGAAAAAAGCGTTCGAAGGTCTCCTGCGTCACATCCTCTGCATAGTTCACGTCATAAATGTGATAGCGGCAATACTTCAAAATCACCGGATAGTATTTCCGTACAAATTCTTCAATCGCAGCTTCATCGCCGTTTTTCATCCGACGCAGCAGAAATGAATCACTGTCCATCGCAGGCCCTCCTCCCTTTTTTATTAGAACAAAAGTGTGCTTCGCACACCCTCGCGCCTTCATTTTCTTTCAGGAAGCACACTTTTGCCGCGCTGGGTGCGTATTGCGCAGCAATAAAATACATCTCGCACCCGTGCGCATCGTTGCACGAAGTGCCTTTTTATGTCATATGGAAAGAACTTTCACGCTTTAGCGTGGCAAGGTCTTTCCTATGACATAAAAAAGCAACTGAAAAATCAGTTGCCCTCGAAAGCACTTTCTATTATATATAACGCAGACCATCCGCAAAAAGATAGTTTTTTTACATTTTTTATTAATACCTCCATAAATGGCATCAGGAAACAGGAATCACCGGATTCCAATCTCCAGATTCATATTTTCAGATATAGCGTCTGACTTTTTTCATATATTCTTCATAGGAAGCTCCGAACCGTTCGATGCATTCTCTCTCCTCCGCGAGAATGATCCAATGCGCGGAAATCTGGAATACCAGAATTATCCCCAACAGAATCCAGGATCTAGTCAGAGCCGCCATTCCCACAAAGCAGATAAAATATGCTGCACACAGAGCTAAGCCCGCCAGATAGCAGGATAACCCTAGTCCAAGCCAAAGCCCACTGTCCGTTTTGATCTTCAGGAACAGCAAATACACAAACATCACAATATTAGCTGTCTGATAAACCCAATAGGCTATCGTCTCCCGCCCCCGCATCGGTGCAAAATGAGCCGCCCGCTGTACAGCGTCCTGATTCATAAAACCCAGAAGTGCAAATCTTATCAGCAAAAAAGGGATCAACAACAAAAAACCATTCATTTTCAAAACCTGTTCCTTTCAAATTCCGGCCTGGTGACAAAAACAGCTTTCTCCTCCGCCGTTCCTTCCCTTATCCCATCAGAAATGATTTTATTGTTTCGATATGACAGCAATGGCTGAGGGCATCCTGCCTTGAATCAATTTATATTCTATGTTTTCGTAACCTAAATTCTTAAAAAAAGACTGATACGATTCATAATCATATTGCCGCTTAAACTTAACGCCCATTATGCTGATCAGTCTTGCAGCAATTCCGGCTTCTTTCTTTTCGGCGTTCACATAGGTGGGTATAATGATCCTTCCTCCAACCTTGCAAACCCGCATCAGCTCGTTTATAGCATCATCCGGGCTGTCCAGTAAATGAATTACATTTGCGGCAACTACCTTATCAAACCGATTATCTTCATAATGAAGCTTCCGAATATCTGTCCTTGCAAGTTTTACATTCTGATAGTCCTTCAGCTTCTTTTTTGCCTGCTTTAGCATCCCGTCCGAATAATCTGTTGCTAATAGTTTTTTACATTTTTTCGCAATAGGAACACTTAACATTCCCGTTCCGCAGGCACACTCCAACACAATATCTTTATCGCTTATATATGCTGTAATTTCATTCATCAACTGCCGATTCACTTTTCCATTATATACATTTTCAAATGCATCATAAAATACTGATAATTTATCCCATATCATATATATTCACCTCATCAATTAGAATTTGAAAAATCATTACATGCCAACTATTTTTCTAACCGTATTTGCCGACCTGATTGTTAGGTTAGCACAGAAAAAACGTATCCCCCTTCACTTCTGCGTCAATCAATGTAACATACATTTTATCCGCCATAGGAATTGCCTCTTTATATAATCCCACGCCTCCGGAAATAAAACAATCTCTGTCTCCTGCTAATTGAATTGCTTCTTTCAAAGAAGTGACTGTAGTACAATTATTTGCTTCATATATCTTTGTCCCAGACACTACAATTGTATACCGACCGGGTAATGGTTTTCCTATTTCCTCATAAGATTTTCTTCCCATAACGACAACCTTTCCAGTTGTCAGTTCACAAAAACGTTTCTGCTCACTTTTGATATTCCACGGTATCCTTCCCTGATAACCAATCGTTCTATTCTTTGCATATGCTACAATTAAACTTATCATTTACTACTCCTGCTCTTTTCTACATTGATAAAGCTGTGTACGCAATCGTCTCATACCATACCCCATCAATTGCGACTTGTCACCTGCTTAATAACTATATGAATAGTATAACACCTTTGCTTCCAATCCCAAAGCCCTAAATAATAACCCTCCCCAAAACTCTCTTTCCTTTTACTGTGCATATATCCGTTCAATTAACGGCGCTGTTTTGGCATCCCTGCCTTTTTATTGCTACAAAGCATAAAAAGGCTTCCGAGAAAATTCTCGGAAGCCTTGATTTTACTATAATTTTCTTAATTACTCGATGATCGTAGCAACACGGCCTGATCCAACAGTACGTCCACCTTCACGGATAGCGAATGTAAGACCCTGCTCCATAGCGATCGGATGGATCAGCTCGATGGTCATCTCTACGTTATCACCAGGCATGCACATTTCTGTACCAGCCGGAAGATTGATAACGCCTGTAACGTCGGTTGTTCTGAAGTAGAACTGCGGACGATAGTTGTTGAAGAACGGTGTATGACGGCCACCCTCGTCTTTTGTCAGTACGTAAACCTGAGCTGTGAACTTTGTATGGCACTTGATTGAACCCGGTTTGCAAAGAACCTGTCCTCTTTCAATGTTCTCTCTCTTGATACCACGAAGCAGAGCACCGATGTTATCACCAGCCTGAGCCTCATCAAGAAGCTTACGGAACATCTCGATACCAGTAACTGTTGTCTTCTGGATCTCTTCCTTAACACCAACGATTTCAACTTCCTCGTTCAGATGAAGAACACCACGCTCAACACGGCCTGTAGCAACAGTACCACGACCTGTGATTGTGAATACGTCCTCTACCGGCATCAGGAACGGCTGATCTGTTGCACGCTGCGGATCCGGAACCCAGCTGTCTACAGCTGCCATAAGCTCCATAACCTTGTCGCCCCACTCACCGCTCGGATCTTCCAGAGCCTTCAGAGCAGAACCCTGAATGATCGGTGTGTCATCTCCCGGGAACTCATACTCGTTCAGGAGCTCACGGATCTCCATATCTACCAGCTCAAGAAGCTCTTCATCGTCTACCATATCGCACTTGTTCATGAATACTACGATGTACGGTACACCTACCTGACGGGACAGAAGGATGTGCTCCTTTGTCTGAGCCATAACACCATCAGTAGCTGCAACTACGAGGATAGCGCCATCCATCTGAGCAGCACCAGTGATCATGTTCTTTACATAGTCAGCATGGCCTGGGCAGTCAACGTGTGCATAATGTCTCTTCTCTGTCTCATACTCAACGTGAGCAGTAGAAATTGTGATACCACGCTCTCTCTCTTCCGGAGCCTTGTCGATATTCTCGAAATCTGTAGCTGTGTTACCAGCAACTCTCTCAGAAAGTACCTTTGTGATAGCTGCAGTTAAAGTTGTTTTACCATGGTCAACGTGTCCGATGGTACCGATATTACAATGCGGTTTTGTTCTTTCAAATTTAGCCTTTGCCATTTTGAATGTCCTCCTTAATAAATTGCTTTTCGCATCATTTACTTAATTGGTTTAATACCAGCTAGATTTGATTATATTTCAAAACAGCCGGATTTTCAAGCTATTTTTTAATAGTTAGCCTTTATTTTTCAGCTCTGCGCCGAACGCAGACCTTTGTCTGCGTATGGGCGACAAAACGTGACTTTTTGTTGATTTTCTGTCCTTTTCTCTGCCGAAAAATTATTTAGCCTTTGCGCTTAATACCTTTTCCTGTACAGACTTCGGAACCGGCTCGTATCTCTCGAAGAACATGGAGTAGTTACCACGACCCTGTGTCTTGGAACGAAGGTCTGTAGAGTAACCGAACATCTCCGCCAACGGAACAAAGCCTCTGACGATCTTGCCGCCGCCCAGATCATCCATACCCTCGATACGGCCACGACGGGAGTTGATATCACCGATAACATCGCCCATATACTCTTCCGGCATTGTTACCTCAACCTTCATGATCGGCTCAAGCAGTACTGGATCACCCTTCTTCATAGCATCCTTGAATGCAAGAGAACCTGCAATATGGAATGCCATTTCACTTGAATCGACTTCATGATAGGAACCGTCGTATACATTCGCATGAACACCAAGTACCGGGAATCCTCCAAGGATACCAGCCTTGGCAGCCTCTTCGATACCTTCGCCTACCGCCGGAATGTACTCCTTCGGAATAGCACCGCCGACAACGGTTGATTCGAACTGGAAGGTCTCTTCGCCGTTCGGATCCATCGGTGTGAAGATAACCTTACAGTGTCCGTACTGACCACGTCCACCGGACTGCTTCGCGTACTTGCTGTCAACTGTAACTTCCTTCGTAAAGGTCTCCTTGTATGCAACCTGCGGTGCACCCACGTTTGCCTCTACCTTAAATTCACGGAGCAGACGGTCAACGATGATCTCCAGATGAAGCTCACCCATACCAGCGATGATAGTCTGTCCTGTTTCCTGATCTGTATGGGCACGGAATGTCGGGTCTTCCTCTGCAAGCTTTGCAAGAGCCTCACCCATCTTGCCCTGACCAGCCTTCGTCTTCGGCTCAATAGCCAGCTCGATAACCGGTTCCGGGAACTCCATGGACTCCAAGATAACCGGATGCTGTTCATCACAAATGGTATCACCGGTGGTAGTAAGCTTGAAGCCTACTGCCGCAGCGATATCTCCTGAATATACTTTGTCAAGCTCCTGTCTCTTGTTGGCATGCATCTGAAGGATACGTCCAACACGCTCTTTCTTGCCCTTTGTAGCATTCAGTACGTAAGAACCGGAGTTCATTGTACCGGAATATACACGGAAGAAAGCAAGCTTTCCTACGAACGGGTCAGCCATGATCTTGAATGCCAGAGCAGAGAACGGCTCTTCATCAGAAGAATGTCTCTCTACTTCATTTCCATCAAGGTCTGTTCCCTTAATAGCCGGAATGTCTGTCGGTGCCGGCATATAGTCGATGATTGCATCCAGAAGCTTCTGAACGCCTTTATTTCTGTAAGCAGTTCCGCAGCATACCGGAATTGCCTGACACTCACAGGTTCCTTTACGAAGGGCAGCCTTCAGTGCATCTACAGAAGGTTCATCTCCTTCCAGATACTCCATCATCAGGTCGTCATCCAGCTCGCAGATTTTCTCGATCAGCTCTGTATGATACAGCTCTGCTTCATCCTGCATATCTTCCGGGATATCTACGATAGAGATGTCTTCACCTTTCTCATCATTGTAGATATACGCCTTCATCTCAAACAGATCAATGATTCCCTTGAACTCGTCCTCTTTTCCAATCGGAAGCTGAAGGCAGATAGCATTCTTTCCAAGTCTGGTACGAATCTGATCTACTGCACCGTAGAAGTTTGCACCCAGAATGTCCATTTTGTTGATGAATGCCATACGCGGTACATTGTAGGTATCAGCCTGACGCCATACGTTTTCTGACTGAGGCTCTACACCACCCTTTGCACAGA
>JAUNGD010000099.1 GCA_030524705.1 Lachnospiraceae bacterium
GCATCTGTTTTCAAAAAACAGTTTGGTCTGTCCCCTCTGGAATACCGGCGGTCCATCCAGAGCCAGGCAGCCTTATACCACGCCAGGGTATAAGGCCTGCCCATGACTACCCGCTTCATCGTCATCTGTCAATCATCGTTCCGGTACAATCAATTTCTACAGCACCTTCCTCATTGCCAACAACATCACCCACAAAATCTGCACCGCCCGTAATGCTGCCGGAAACTTCACAATCTAAAATCTTAAAGCCGGGCATGCGGTCGCTGTCTTCAGACTCTTCTTTGCCGCCGCCAAGGATTCCCCCTACGCAGGTGGTAGAATCAGAAACCTGTATCGTTACGTTGGAAACTTTGCAATCACTGATTTTCGCATTTGTGCCTTCCTGATAGGTGCCCGCAAAACCGACCAGACCGCCAACCAGTCTATTATTCTCGCCGGTTACGGCGATCGCAACATCCTTTGCCTCGCAGTCCGCAATTTCAGCGGCTCCATACGGAGCGCCGCAAATACCGCCGATCCCCCAGATTCCATTATCTGCCGCCGATATACTGCCGCCTTCTGCAGTGCAGCCGGAAATCGAACTGAAGGTTGTTCCGCCCGCAATAATGCCTGCACATGCTCCGCCCTCTCCCAGAACGGTAATATCTGCAGCGGCATCACAATTCCTGATCCAGTCAAAGGAGGTACCTACAATGCCGCCGATGCCCTGCATCCCCTGAACAACATTCTCTCCGCGCAGGGAAATCTCTTCAACGGTACAATTCATAAACTGGAGCCCAACAACGCCGCCAACAAGAAATGCACCGTTCACATTTACATTTTCAACTGTCAAATTTTTGATGTAGGCGGCTCTGTCATCCGTCCCCGTCACACAGCCGAACAGGCCCACCGCCATCGACTGTGGCGCATTTACGTTTACATTTTTGACCGTATGTCCATTGCCGTCAAACGTACCGGAAAAAGCAACTTCCGTTTTTGGAACCTCGGCATCCTCCGGTTTATCTAATTTGGGCTGGAACTCACCGATCGGTATCCAGTTTTCATACTCAGAAAGGTCAATATCTGAAATAAGAATAAAATTTTCTGTAAGATGGTCACGGACTCTATCCAATTCCTCTGCCGTAGAAATCTGATAAGGGTCTTCTGCTGTACCGCTCCCTCCCATAAAAATTAAATCCGTTTCCTCTGCCTGTATGCTGACGGCCTGATTAGCTGTTTTATTGCTGCCATTGTCAATAGCGTTTGCGCTGCAGGCAATCGGTATAGAAAAACTCAATACCCCCGCAAAAACCATGGCCTTCAGGCGTAAATTGCTACGCTTCGTTTTAGTAGTCATTTCGTTTGCTCCTTTCCTAATAAAAAACAAGATGAAACGCGCTTCGCGAGTTTCGCTCATTATCGCGGGCGTTTTCCGTTAGTCTGTGTAAGCACAGCTTCCTTCCCTTTGCTTTACGTAAATAAAATGAGCGCTATGATTAGTTATTCCTAACCACGGCACTCATTTTACATTTCCCGGGCATAAAATAAAACCCAAAACCGATTTCATTCTACCCAAAATCAGTATTTTTTCAGTTTCAGCCAATCATATTTTCAGTCTTATAATTTTTAGGGATTACTCCATATTTCTTTTTGAACGCAGCCGCAAAATTGCTCGGTTTTGAATATCCAACCAAAGCAGCAACCTGACTCACATTCAGGCCGCTTTCCAGGAGCAGGCCCGCCGCCTTTTCCAGCCGTTGGTCTATCACATACGCATGAACCGATGTCCCGAACATAGAAGAAAAACCCTTTGTCAGCTTCGAAGTGCTGATGCCGACCTTCCTTGCCAGCTCTTCACAACCCGGCGCAAAGGCAAGCTGGCTGTCAATGATCCGCTTTGCTTCAATAATTGCGTCACGATCACTTTTTGAAATGCTGATGCAGCCTGACGCAAGAATCCTTAGTTCCAATACTTCGCTCAAATATACCGACAGAAGTTCCAAAATCTTGCTTTCAAGGAATAGATAGCCCAAGCCGCCCCGGTACTGAGCAAAATCCTTTAACTCTGCAAAGATGTGTTCCATGTATGGGGTAATGCTTACCTTTGATATTCCAGTCAGCAGTTTCTTTTCGTATGCATCAATCTCCCTATCTTCAAAATAGCCTTTCAGAATCTTATAGAAATAGGACAGCGGTATTTTTATGTTCTTGAAAAGAAACTCACTGTTTCCGGCGTAGCACAGATACTCCATTTTCCCATGCCCACGGTAAATACAGGATTCACCTTTTTGTATACTGGCGCCCTGCCGCTGGTCTGCAATGCTCCACGATACGCCATCCTGAAAGCAAAATAGAAGCTGAACATATTCTTCACTGTTTATCCCCTGAACATTCATATCCGAAAAATAATTCATCTTCCAATCTGAAACGACAGCACCTTGCTTTGTGACAATTTGCGAAATCCGGCCGGTTCCCATATCAGAAGGAATATCTACGGTAACTGTCTGCGGGGAATTGGACAGCAGATCGCGGTAGAGATTATTCAGATACTGATTTGTCATGTGCGCGCCCTTCCTTTTGTTTTGGTTCGCCTTAACTAACTTTCATCTGCACAATTCTATCACTGCCGTTATCCTTTGTCAATAAGCCCTGTCTCTATCTGTTTCAGCACCCTGCCTCTATCCGTTTCAGTCCCTGCCTCTATCCGTTTCAGAAGCCTGATTTTTCCCCGGTTACACGTTTAACTTCCAATTTGCGGAGGCGGTCTGCAGCTCGACCAGCTTTCGATACAGGCCTTTGTTCTCCATAAGCTCAGAATGTGTGCCGCTTTCCGCAACGGTTCCGTCTGCCAGCACCACGATCTGATCTGCCGCCTCGATGGTTCTCATTCTATGAGCGATGACCAAAACCGTCTTGTCTTTCACGAGCCTGGAGATCGCACTTTGAATTTCTGTCTCATTGTCCACATCAAGGGAGGCGGTGGCCTCGTCGAGTAAAATAACCGGGGCATCCTTGAGCAAAGCGCGGGCGATCGAAAGACGCTGGCACTCGCCGCCGGAAAGAGTACCACCGTTTTCACCGATGACCGTCTGATACCCTTGCGGGAGCCGTTCAATAAAGCCATGGCACATGGCCGCTTTTGCGGCGGCTATGACCTCTTCATCCGTGGCATTTTTGCGTCCCACACGAATATTCTCCATAATCGTATTGTTAAACAGCACTACATCCTGAAAGACGATGGAAAAATATTTCATCAGCATAGTGGAATCAAGCGGTGCAAGATCCTTTCCGCCCAACAGAATTTTTCCGTTTTCCGGCGGATAGAATTTCGCAGCCAGCTTCACAGCCGTGCTTTTTCCGCCGCCGGAGGGCCCAACCAATGCCGTGACCTGACCCTGCTTCGCCGTAAAAGAAACATCCTGCAAAACGGTCTTGCCCCTCTCATAGGAAAATTTCACATGATCAAAGGTAATATCAAAACCATTTATCTGAACGCTTTTCTCCCCGGCCTCCTGCGGATACTCCTCAATTTCCTTCAGACGATTCACCTGCAGTCCCACACTGAACATTTCCGCCATATTCGACATGGCGCCGGAAAGCGGATCGTACAGTCTGGACGCCGCAATCAAAAACAGGATATAAACAAATAAATCCGTCTGGCCTTTCATGACCAGTCCGTTTCCGACGACAATCACCGTTGCCAGGCCAAGGCGAAGGAACATTTGCCCGGTTGTTAAAAGGCTGGCAGTTGCCAATTCTGACGAGATCTGCGCTTTTTCCGCAGCCTCCATCTTTGCATCCAGTTTTTTCAGATAAGCTTCCTCCTGATTGCAGGCTTTGATATCCTGCACGGTTTCCAGGCACTCCTGGATTCCTTCTGCAAGCTCAAATCTGGCTCCCATGTGCTTTTTTCCGAGCTTCTCCTGCCACCTGCGGGAAAGAATGACGATGGCAAAAGAAATCGGTGCGACCCACAATAACGCAAGCCCTATTTGCCAGTTAAAAACAAGCAAGGAGGCGCACACGATGGAGGTCGAGATCACAGCTCCCCAAAATTGAGGGACCGTATGAGAAAATGCGTGTTCAAAGCCGGCGCAGTCACCCATGATCCGGCTTGTCAGATCGGAAAGGTCGCGCTGATGGAAAAATGCCAGCGGCAAAGTCCGCAGCTTCTCTGCCAGACGGATACGCCGTCTGGCGCTTTCCGCATAGGTTCCTATATACGCTGCCGTATATTGGAGATAATGCAGAATAAATATCGCTGCCAAAATGACGATTCCAATCCCCGTATAGAAAGCAATGCTGAACTCCCGTGTTTCTGTTTGAAGCAGCGGAGCCAACAGCTGATTCAAAACAACTGCCAGCAAAATAACGGGGAGCATCAGACTGATATTCGCCAAAACAGAATACACAATTCCCTGGAACAAATCCCTTGCGCCCTGATCGCTGAGCGCATATTTCTTTTTCAACGCTTCAATCATGTTTTACCTCCCCAACCTTCCATGAAATCGAAGTCTGATAGTCTTTCCACATGGCCGCATAAGTTCCCTTTTCGGCCAGCAATTCATCCTGGGTGCCGCGTTCTATGATTTTTCCGTCCCGGAACACTAAAATCAAATCCGCATCCTGTATGGTGGAAAGCCTGTGTGCAATCATCAGAACCGTTTTTCCCTTTGTCAATTTTTCAAAAGCAAGCTGGATCTGATGCTCGTTCTCCGCATCGGCAAATGCGGTTGCCTCATCCAGAACGATGATCGGCGCGTCCTTCAAAATAGCTCTTGCCAGCGCAATGCGCTGATTTTCACCGCCGGAAAGATAGGTGCCGCCGCTTCCCACAACGGTATCAAGACCATTGGGGAGCCGGTCTGTCATCTCCCTGCACCTGGCCATTTCTGCGGCCCTCAGCACTTCCTCCCGGGAAGCGGATGGTCTGGCCGCCCGGATATTCTCCAAAAGAGTGTCCTTAAAAAGGCGGGTATTCTGAAACACGAAGGCCACCCGCTCCATCAGATCGTGCTTTGCAATATTGCGGACATCTACGCCGCCGACCAGGACACTGCCCTCCTGAACATCATAAAACCGGGGGATAAGACTGGCGGCCGTGCTTTTGCCGCTGCCGGAGGCTCCCACCAATGCAACGGTTTTTCCGGCCGGTACTTCAAAACTCACCTGTTCCAACGCTTTTTCTTTGGCCCCCGGATAAGTAAACGATACATTCTGAAATACAATGCTTGCGTCTTTCGGAATTTGGGGAGAAACAGGCTCCGGAAGCGGCTGCTCCTGCAAAATAGCTTCCACGCGGCTGACTGCGCTCTTAGCGGCCATAAGCTGTTCACTGGCAAACATGATGCGGTTCATCATCGTAGCACATACAGGTGTGAACAAAGCATAAAATAGAAAATCCAGCACCGCATCTTCATAGGCCTCCTGGCCGCTGACTCCTGCTAAAATGAGCATGGCAGCCGGAATCAGGAGAACGAAGGCTCCGTTCAAGGTTACCGTAAATCCGGTCAGCGGCACCCGGCACATCACCGCATATCCGGAGGCAAATTTCTCATATTCTTCAATGGCGGCATGGAAATTCTTAAAAGAATAAACGGTCTGCTGGAATACCTTTACCACGGGAATGCCGCGGATGTATTCGACCGCTTCTTTGTTCATCCCTTCCAGGGCAGTCATATACCTGGACATAAACCGGGCGTTGTCTCCGCCCATCATCTGCTTTAAGAAGAACACACTGACTGCCATTGGAATCAGGCAGCAGATTCCAAGCCGCCAGTCAAACAGGAAAATCAATACAAAAACGGCTGCCGGCATGACAACAGCTCCGGTCAGGTCGGGAAGCTGGTGGGCCAAAAAGCCCTCCGTAAGTCCGGCGTTGTCATCAATGATCTTCCGCAGCCGTCCGCTGGCATTTTGGCTGAAATAGCCCAGCGGCAAGGTCACAATATGATGAATGGCCTCTTTTCTCATGTTCGTAGCCGTGCGAAAAGCTGCGAGGTGAGAGCAATTCAGCGCAAAAAAATAGAGCAAGATGCTGAGTGCGGAAAACAACACCGCAAGATGCGCATACCGTCCGCTGGAAACGGCAAGTGTCATATCGCCCTGTCCCAGTGCATGAACCAAATCCCGAATGACAAACCAAATACAGACAAACGGCAGCATAGATAAAATGGTACTGATTCCGGAGAGTACGCAGCCCAGAATGGTCAAGCCGTGATATTTTCCGGCATATCGGAACATTCTGGACAGCTCGTCATTTTTCTTCTTGTCCATAGACACATATCCTCCTACTCCAAGAGGCTGCCGCAGAATGTGCAAGACGAGATTCCGTCTCACACATTCTGCAGTGCGCTTTATTCAGACAGATTCTCTGTGCAGAAAAGTATAATGCTGTTTTTCGCATCTTCCTCCGTGTGGTCAACGGAAATACCAGAAGCCAGCCAGTAAGCATATTCGCCTGCATCGTACTGTCCCAATGCTTCCAGATCGCTGCCGTAGCGGAACTCAATGTGCCATGTGGTCTCCATCGTGTCAGGAGCCATGCAGAAATATGTAAACTCGCCGGAATCTGCGTCGTCGCTTTCATAAACGTAAAGACCGCGAATTTCTTCCATACCTACATAGTGATAAGAATGGCTGAACAGCTCATTGCCTCCCTCGTCCACGCCTGAGATGGTCGTGCCGTCAAATGTGAATTGCTCCACGTCCTGCAGAAAGTCGCAGCAGTATGCCATGTTGCCGTCCTTATAAGCCTCCACTGCTTCCTCTCCGGTAACAGTCCCCGTTACCATAGAGGCCATCTTTTCAACAGCGCCTTCTGCGTTTTCCTCCCCTACAAGCTCCGCACTGGCATCCAGCCATACCTGACGGTATTCGTCTGCCAAAACAACCGGCCAAAGCTCCTGATACGTTCCCTGCAGATCCAGCAGGAGCTGCTGGGCCGCTGCCTGATTCTCATCAGCCTCGCTTTCCTGTTCCGCGTCGGCTTCGCTTTTCTGTTCCGTGTCCGCACCGGCGGTGGATTCGTCCGTAACCGCTGTGGGCTCCTGTGCTTCGGATGCGCTGACGGTTGTATTTCCGTAACCAACCGGTAAAGTAAGAGCCAAAGCAAAAGCTGCAAATAAGCCTGCAAATTTTTTCTGTTTCATTATCATTCCTCCCTGATTTAAAAAATATGCGATAGTTAGTTCTCGCTAACTATCGCATATTCTATCTGACGTCCGATCAAAATACAATGACCAGACAGACTAAATTCTATCCATTCGGACATTCTTTTTATACCGGGTGGGCGGCATCCCATATTCAGAGCAAAAAGCAGATGTAAACTTGTTCGGATTTGTATATCCGATTTTCGCAGCGATCTCTGCCACGGATAATTGCCCTTCCCTCAAGAGACGCTCCGCAATCTGCAATCGGTAAATGCGAAAATACGTGTAAATGGGGGCGCCGTAAATTCCCTTGAAGCAGTTCTTCATGGAGGTGGGAGATATTTCAAAGCGCTCCGCCAGCTCCTGGATCGTATAATGCTCCGCGATATGCTCCGCCACAAAATCATGGATCTGCCGGATGAGGTTTCTTTGCGCCTGAGAAAAATAAGCATAGTCTGCCTTGTCCGCATCAAAATCCAGTTCCGTAAGCATCAGTAAAAGCTCCAAGAGCTTGACTTTGATATAGCTCTGCCTGATATGCTCCTGAACCGTATATAGTTCGGAAAATATATGCTGTACCATTTCATTTGCACGAACCATATAAAAATCCTGTCTCCCGGAAAATTCAGAAATCCGGGTAAGATCCACGGACAGCAGCTCCAGAATCTTTCTCATTTCTTCCGTAATCCCGGCAAAATCAATCGTAACCGTAATGCCGTGATAATGGGAAGTAGGAAAAGACGATGTATGCGACCTTCTCTGCAAAGAACAGACGGACAGATCCCCGGCAGACATATAGCAATAGCTTTTTTCTCCGAAGACGCACTCGCAGCGGCCTTCCCGGCAGTAATTGATTTCAATCACACCAGAACGGGGATTCTGCGTCTTGTTGCAATATTCCATGTGCATATCATTATAGACAAGCTCCATGCCGGGAAACGCCTGATACACCGTGATATCTCCTGTGCCGCTTTCATTTTCAAGGTGAAAGACCGAACACATGGAACCTTCATTTTTTTCCTGGACCGAAGGACCATACAGGTCAACGCTGCGAAAGCCACAATCAGGGGCCGCTGAAGCAGAAAGTATGTCTCCGGCAATTTTATATGGATTCTCCACGGGCCGCTGCCTCCTATCTGCAATAATCTATCCAAATCGTAGCGTCTGCTCCATACACTTTCCATCTGTTTCATCATGCCAGCAACTTTCAAGTCTTTGTTACAGTGCAGTCGCCCAAAGTTTCACATGATCAGATAGCAGAGCAGACAGTTCCTCCCATCCCTTATACGCTATACTTTTTGCGGCTATACCGGAAGTCGCAGTGTTCGCCACCCTCCGCAATGGTTGTGGTACGCCTCAGCTCCATACCCATCATGTCAGCCAGCAAAAAGTCCAGGCGGCATAGATACTGTGCCAACTCATAGCAGCCCTCATCCCGGCAGAGTTTACATGCACCGCACTCCAAATAGTCATAGCCCAGGTCGAATGCTTCTCCACCGGGCAGGACATCCACGACCCAATCATTTTCGCATTGCCGCTTCTTCGATTCCGCCGCCCATTGCAAACGCCCCGGCAGCTTCTTTTCGTCCAGATAGGCGTCCGCGTCTCCCATCGCCAGGTGAAACAGCCTGCTTTTCACAAGACCGTCACGGAACAGCGTATAATTCTCCTCCGCGCTGCTGCCTGTACCGCGATTCAGCGCAATGAACCACGCCGCCATACAGTAGGCGCTGAGCAGCCGGGAGGGGCCAATGTCCTTTGCCCGCCTGATAATCTCACGGTATTCTTTTCGGCATTCTTTCAGCGTTTGGCCGCCATATTGCGCTTTCAGCTGCTTTTTACAGGCATGACTGTAAAACCAGCCGTATGCCCTTGTGCCTGCGTTTTCTTTCATTCTCTCACCCGTTTCTGCTTTTTCAGATAAACGCTCCGGGCGCGCTCCTCCGTGTCGTCGGATTCGTCATAGGCGTCATAAGGCGCCTCCGGATCATGGGGCTTCTGCCTGACCCACGCGTTGCACACCTGATCCCGGTGGGCAAAGGCAAAATCCAGATCGTCCGTCCAGCCGGTGTGTCCGGTGATAATTTTCAGCCGAAGCCCCCGCGCCCGGAGCTGTTTCTCCAGCGCTTCCAGAGAGCGAACCGCCACCCGGTTGTCCTCTGCCAGCATGTTGATGAAACTGCGCCCTCCGTCCGCACCAAACCAAATCGTGTCCCCGGTAAACAGATATTCATCGTCAATCAGATAGACCATATGCCCCCAGGTATGCCCCGGAACCAGGAAGCACTGGATCTTGATTCCCTCAATGTTCAAAATCTGGCCGTCTTTCAGCAGCACCTTGGGATTGTCAATATGAACCATCGGGAGCTTGTAAAGGCCCCAAATCACCCGGCGGCGCTTTTCCCCGGTGAGGTAGCGGTTTTCCTCCTCTCCAATGTAAAGGGTGGCGCCGCGGAACAGTCCGTCGCTGTCCGTCTCCACCGCGCCTACATGGTCGGTGTCCTGATGGGTAATCAGGATGTGGCGGATGGTGCCGGGAGCAAGATCCAGCCAGCCCATCTTTTCTTCCAGCCGGTCATAATTGTACCCGGCGTCGATCATGATGGTAACGCCGTTTTTCGTATAGAAAA
>JAUNGD010000100.1 GCA_030524705.1 Lachnospiraceae bacterium
TTAGAATATAATAGTAAAAGAGGTGAGGGGATATGACGATACGTGAGAGAACGGAAGAACAGGAATTTGCCACTTTCAGTCCGTATGCAGCCTTCAGCAGAAATTCAAGAGGACGGGACAGGGAGGAAGAGCCATGTGATATCAGGACGGTGTACCAGAGAGACCGTGACAGGATCCTGCACAGCAAATCATTTCGCCGTCTGAAACAGAAGACGCAGGTGTTCCTGATTCCGGAGGGCGATCATTACAGGACGAGGCTGACACATACACTGGAGGTTTCGCAGCTTTCCAGAACGATTGCAAAGGCGCTGCGGCTGAATGAAGATCTGGTGGATGCGATCGCACTGGGCCATGATTTGGGACATACACCTTTCGGACATGCCGGAGAGCGGGCACTAAACGCAGTGTGTCCCTTTGGATTTGCACATTATGAGCAGAGCGTCCGGGTGGTAGAGCTTCTGGAAAAGGGCGGAGAAGGTCTGAACCTGACCTGGGAGGTGAGGGATGGCATCCGCAATCATCGTACGTCAGGTACCCCCTATACACTGGAAGGACAGATTGTCCGCTATTGTGATAAGATCGCGTATATCAATCATGACATAGATGATGCAGAGCGTGCCGGAATTCTGCGTGAAGAAGATATTCCCGAGGAAAGCCGCAGGATCATAGGCGATACGACGAGAAAACGTCTGAATACGTTGATACATGATGTGGTGGAGCACAGCGAGGGGCGCGGTTCAATCGCCATGTCAGACCGGATGGAATCAGCCATGAAATACCTGAGAGCTTTTATGTTTCAGCATGTATACTGCAACAATGTAGCAAAACGCGAGGAGGATAAGGCAGTTCGTATGATTCAGGAATTGTATCATTTTTATAATGGACAGCCGGAGCTGCTTCCAGAAGAATATCAGTATTTGATGAAAGAAAAAGGAGAAGCCCAGGAGCGTGTGGTTTGTGACTATATTGCGGGTATGACGGACTCATACTCGATTCATAAGTATAAAGAACTGTTTGTACCGGAGTCCTGGCAGGGGTGAAAAAATGTATTATTCAGATGATATTGTAGAGGAAGTAAGGTCAAGAAATGATATTGTGGATGTAATATCCGGATATGTGAAACTGCAGCGAAAGGGCAGTTCCTACTTTGGTCTGTGTCCTTTTCACAATGAGAAGTCCCCTTCTTTTTCCGTCAGTCCGTCGAAGCAGATGTATTATTGCTTTGGATGCGGTGCAGGAGGAAATGTATTTACGTTTGTTATGGAATATGAAAATTATACGTTTCCTGAAGCACTGAAGCTGCTGGCAGAGCGTGCGGGAGTTTCCCTCCCGGAGCAGGAGTATTCAGAAGAAGCCAGAAAGCAGCGGGATTTAAAAAGCTCGGTCAGGGATATCAATAAAATGGCGGCCAGATATTTTTACTATCTGCTGCGTTCGCCCCAGGGGACGAAGGCTATGCAGTATCTAAAAGGCCGGGAGCTGAGTGATGAGACGATGCAGAAATTCGGCCTTGGTTATGCCGGGCCGTACAGTGACGCACTGTACCGATATCTGAAAAAGCAGGGGATCTCTGATCAGCTTCTGAAAGAATCCGGGCTGATGCAGGTCAATGAAAAGCAGGGTATGTATGATAAATTCTGGAACCGTGTCATGTTTCCGATTATGGATGTTAACAATAAGGTCATTGGATTCGGCGGCCGGGTGATGGGGGACGCAAAGCCCAAGTATCTGAATTCGCCGGAGACTGTTATATTTGATAAGAGCAGAAATCTGTACGGACTGAATTTTGCCAGGACGTCAAAGAAAAAATATCTTCTGGTCTGTGAGGGATATATGGATGTCATATCCATGCATCAGGCCGGATTTACGAATGCGGTGGCTTCACTGGGGACGGCGCTTACAAGTCAGCACGCGGCGCTGCTGAAGCGGTATACGGATGAGGTGATCCTGACGTATGACAGCGATGAAGCCGGCGTGCGGGCGGCACTGCGGGCTATTCCGCTTTTAAAGACTGCCGGGGTGTCCACAAAGGTGCTGCATATGGATCCGTATAAGGATCCGGATGAATTTATCAAAGCGTTGGGGACGGAAGCATTTCAGGAACGTATCGACCAGGCGGAAAATAGTTTTTTGTTTGAACTGTCTGTTCTGCAGAAATCTTACGATATGAAAGATCCCGACAGCAAGACGAAATTCTTCCAGGCGGTGGCCGCCAGAATTGCAGAGTTCGAGCTGGAGATCGAACGGGAAAACTATATCGAGGCTGTCACCGGAAAATTTCAGATTTCCTTTGAAGGAATGCGGAAAATGGTAATGAATGTTCTGATGCAGGGCGTTCCGGCACGCAAAGCTCCGGTAAGGATACAGGACCGCCCGGAGAAGGATGATGGTATCCGAAAATCTCAACGGCTGATTCTTACATGGCTTACGGAATATCCGAAGCTGTTTTCTGTGGTATCCCAATATATCCGCCCGGAGGATTTTTCAGACGAGCTGTACCGGGAGGTGGCTTCTATGCTTTATGACCAGCTGGAGAAAGGCGAGCTGAATCCGGCAAAGATCACGAATCATTTTATGGATCCGGAGCAGCAGCGCAGGGTAGCGCAGTTGTTTAATACGGCAGTTCCTGTCGAATCGCCGAAGGAGCAGGAGAAAGCGGTTCAGGAAACCATACGAAAGGTGATGGAACACGGAATCGCACAGCGGACCAGCGAACTGGATCCGACGGATATCGGAGGGCTCCAGAAGCTGGTGGACGCAAAAAGAAGGCTCCAGGAACTGGACAGACTGCATATTTCTCTGTAACACGGACAAAATATAAACAATTGAGAAGATACAGAACATCTTCAGGCTATGGACAGTAAGCGGAAAGGCAGGAGACTGAATGAGCGCACAGACAATTGATTTACAGAAGAAACTGGATGAACTGCTGAAACTGGCAGGAAGCAGAAAGAACGTATTGGAATACAGTGAAATTCAGGATTTCTTCAGTGGTCAGATGATCAGTGCGGAGGAGTATGAAAAGGTTTTGGATTATCTGGAGACCAGAGGAGTGGATATTCTGCATGCGGCAGTGAATGAGGAAGAAATTCTCATGATAGAGGATGAAGAATTGGAAGACAGTCCGGAAAAGGAGCTTTCAGAGGGGATGGCAACGGATGATCCGGTGCGGATGTATCTGAAAGAGATAGGGAAAATTCCGCTTTTGTCTTCTGAGGACGAACTTCTCCTGGCAAAACGTATGAGTAACGGCGATGAAGCGGCAAAGGAAAAGCTGGCCGAGTCGAATCTGCGGCTTGTAGTAAGCATTGCAAAGCGGTATGCGGGAAGAGGAATGCAGCTTCTGGATCTGATTCAGGAAGGAAATCTGGGTCTGATCAAGGCCGTAGAAAAGTTTGATTATCAGAAGGGTTTTAAGTTCAGTACGTACGCGACCTGGTGGATCCGACAGGCAATCACGCGTTCGATTGCCGACCAGGCCAGGACGATCCGTATACCGGTTCATATGGTGGAGTCCATGAACCGTGTTGTCCGTACCTCCCGTTCTCTTTTGCAGGAGCTGGGAAGGGAGCCGAGACCGGAAGAAATCGCGGACAGGCTGAAAATGCCGGTGCAAAAGGTACAGGAGATATTGAACATGTCTATGGAGCCGGTTTCTCTGGAAACTCCGGTGGGTGAAGAGGATGACAGCCATCTGAGTGATTTTATTCGGGATGAACGTGTGCCGGTTCCGGCAGAGGCTGCGACCTATACGATCCTGCAGGAACAGCTTGCATCTGTGCTTTCTACTTTGACCGAACGGGAACAGCGCGTCCTGTGCCTGAGATTTGGCCTGGAGGATGGAAGAAGCCGGACGCTGGAAGAGGTGGGACGGGAATTTAATGTGACCAGGGAGCGGATTCGGCAGATCGAGGCAAAGGCTTTAAGAAAGCTGAGGCATCCCAGCAGGAGCCGGAAGCTCCGGGATTATCTTGATTAGGAGGAAGTTATCATATGCAGATTTCAAAAAGGCTGAAGGCAGTTGCTGATATGGTAACTTCCGGCAGCATATTGGCGGACGTTGGCACCGATCATGCATACATACCGATTTATTTAGCAGAAAGAGGAGATATTCCCCGGGCAATCGCAATGGATGTCAACAAAGGACCGCTGGAAAAGGCCCGGGAACATATAGTACAGTTTGGACTGGAGCAGGAGATTGAAACGAGACTGTCGGACGGACTCGCAGCTTTGGAGTGTGGAGAGGTTCAGAGTATTGTGATCGCCGGGATGGGCGGTCCGCTTACGGTTCGTATCCTCAGGGAAGGCAGAGAGAAGCTGTCGGGCTGCAGAGAATTGATTCTGCAGCCGCAGTCTGACATAAAAATGGTGCGGGCATATATTGAAGATAAGGGATGGCAGATCCTGCGGGAAGAGATGATCTGTGAAGAGGGAAAGTTTTATCCTGTGATGAAAGCTGTCCCGGCAAAAGTACAGAAAAAGGGAATGGAAATTGGGGGAGACGGGGAGAATGAACGGGAAAAAATGTCTCCGATGGAGCTGCGGTTTGGGCCGCTGCTTTTACAGAGCCGCCATCCGGTGCTGCGGGACTATCTGCTGCGGGAAAAGAGACTGGATGACCGTATTCTGGAAGCACTGGCAGGACGGACGGGGGAGGCGGCAATCCGGAAGCGTGAGGTTGAAGAAGAGCTGGAGCTGATCCGGCAGGCATTGAGCCTGTATATTGACTGAGAAGGCGGGAGGCAGAGGATGAGCCGGGACTGATCCGGCAGGCATTGGGGCTGTATAGCGGCAGGAAAGGATGAAGACAGATATGAAAATTGAAAAAGTGATTGAAAAGCTGGCGAAGGAATATCCGCCGCAGACGGCTATGTCTTGGGACAATCCGGGGCTGCAGGTGGGTCGGACAGACAGAAGCGTCAAAAAAATATATGTGGCATTGGATGCGACGGATCAGGTGATACAGGAGTGCATTTCCTGGAAAGCTGATTTGCTGGTAACGCACCATCCGCTTCTGATGTCAGGAATCAAAAAGGTAAACAGTGAAGATTATCCCGGGCGCAAGGTGCTTGCGATGGCGGAAAGCGGCATTGCTCATTACGCAATGCATACAAATTATGATGTGATAAAAATGTCTGAATTGGCGGAGAAAGCGCTGAGGCTGAAGAAAACGAAAATTCTGGAAGTAACAGGAGCGTGGGAGGATGGCAGTGCATATGGGATCGGCGGCGTAGGAAACCTGCCGAAAAAGATGACAGCCCGGGAATGCTGCGAATATGTCAAGAAGGCTTTTGACCTGAAAAATGTACGTCTCTTTGGAAATCCGGAGACAGAGGTGAGATATCTGGCAGTTTCTCCCGGTTCCGGGAAAAGCATGATCGGTCCGGCGCTGGCGGCCGGTGCAGATATTCTCGTGACAGGGGACATTGGACATCATGACGGACTGGATGCGGTGGATCAGGGACTGCCTGTAATAGACGCCGGGCATTATGGGATCGAGCATCTTTTTATCCGCCAGATGGCGGATTTTCTGAAGGAGGCATTTCCGGAGCTGAAGATCCGGGAAGCAAAGCCGGCAGACCCGTTTACGGTATTTTAAGCTGGACAGAAAGGGGAGACAGGTATGGAGAGCAAGTTGATTTCTGTTGAAATAAATGGGAAAAAGGAGACATATGAGGCTGGTGTGAAGTACAAGGAGATTGCGGAAAAGCATCAGGCAGAGGAGCAGTGCCCGATCGTTCTTGTGCGGGAGAACGGGCGGCTTCGCGAGCTGCACAAGAAAGCAGTGGATGGCAGCAGACTGGAATTCCTGACTGTGAACAGTAAGGCAGGACACAGTACGTACCGGCGGAGCCTTATCCTTCTGATGCTGAAAGCGATTTATCATACTGTGGGTGACAACAGCAATATTGACCGGGTCGGGGTACATTTTGTTGTGAGCGGCGGCTATTACTGTACGATGCAGGGGAAAGTAAAGCTTACTCAGACGTTTCTCGATGAAGTTAAAGCGAATATGGAACAGCTGGTGCGTGAAGCGGTTCCCATTCGCAAAGCATCGGAAAATACGTATGAGGCCCGCAAAAAATTTGCCCGGTATGGGATGTATGACAAAGAAGAACTGTTCCGGTACCGCAGGGCATCCAAGGTCAATATTTACAATCTGGATAATTTTGAAGATTATTTTTATGGGTACATGCTGCCGGATACATCCTACTTAAAATATTTTGATTTGAAGCTGTTTGATGACGGCTTTGTGCTTCTGTATCCATCCAGAGAAGAGCCGGAAAAGCTGCCGGAGTTTCTGCCGGAGTTTAAGATATTCCATGTGCAGAAGGATTCCATGGAATGGGGAGCACGGCTGGGAATCCCAACTGTCGGCGCGTTGAACAGTTACATCGTGAATCATAAAGTGAAGGATCTGATCATGATCCAGGAAGCATACCACGAAAAAAAGATTGCGGAGATGGCGGCAAGGATCGCGGCTTCTCCGGAGAAAAAGATCGTACTGATCGCGGGGCCGTCATCCTCCGGAAAGACGACATTCTCTCATCGGCTTTCTACACAGCTTTCTGTTTATGGCCTGAAGCCGCATCCTGTGGCAGCGGATGATTATTTCGTGGATCGGGAAAAAACTCCCAGGGATGCGGAAGGAAAGTATAATTTTGAGTGTCTTGAGGCGATTGACATTGAACAGCTGAATCAGGATATGCAGGATCTGCTGTCGGGCAGGACAGTGGAGATCCCCACGTTTAATTTTAAAACGGGCAAGCGGGAATACAAGGGAAGATATATGACATTGGGGGAAAATGACATTCTGATCATTGAAGGAATCCACTGTCTGAATGACAGACTGACATATCGGCTGCCCAGGGAAAGTAAATTTAAAATTTACATCAGTGCACTGACTCAGCTGAATATTGATGAGCACAACCGGATTCCGACAACAGACGGCCGACTGCTGCGCCGTATCGTGAGAGACGCCAGGACCAGGGGATCAGATGCACAGAAAACCATTGAGATGTGGCCGTCTGTCAGGAGAGGTGAGGAGAGTAATATTTTTCCATATCAGGAAGAGGCGGATATCATGTTTAATTCTGCACTGATTTATGAGCTGGCAGTTCTCAAACAATATGCGGAGCCGCTGCTGTTTTCCATCAGTCCGGAGCAGGCGGAGTATGAAGAGGCAAAACGGCTTCTGAAATTCCTTGATTATTTCCTGCCGATTCCCAGCGACAGCATTCCGAATAATTCTCTGGTGCGGGAATTTATCGGCGGCGGATGCTTTGACTTATAAGAGAAAGGACGGACGAATATATGAATTTATTTATCTGCTATCCGAAATGCAGTACATGTAAAAAAGCAGAAAAATGGCTGAAAGAGCATGAAATCCCGTATCAATTCAGAGATATCAAGCAGGATAGGCCATCCCGGGAGGAGCTGGCAGAATGGCATGAGAAAAGCGGCCTGGAACTGAAACGTTTTTTTAATACAAGCGGAACGCTCTATAAAGAAATGAAGCTGAAGGATCGGCTTCCGGCCATGACGGATGAAGAAAAACTGGAGCTTCTGGCGACGGACGGAATGCTGGTAAAGCGCCCGATCCTGGTGACGGAGGACCGGATATTTACGGGATTCAGGGAAAAAGAATGGGAAGAGCTGTTATAATATGCTGCTTTCTTCTGGATTGTCTGCAGCAGTAAAAGCATCGGCCCTGCAGAATGACAGAATCACGAAAAACGATTTGCAAAAATGCATTTCATGTGATAGAATCGCTGCGTAAGTAAGATAAATGGTCGCGGCTGGCGGACCGAAAGGTGCCAGACGAGGAAAGTCCGGGCTTCACAGGGCAGGGATGCCGGATAACGTCCGGTGGAGGTGACTCTAAGGATAGTGCAACAGAAATGAACCGCCGGCTTTTGCCGGTAAGGGTGGAAGGGCAGTGTAAGAGACTACCGCTCCCCCGGCAACGGGAGAGGCATATGTAAACCCCATCCGAAGCAAGACCGCAATGAAGCATATGGCTGCCCGTCAGCTTCAGGTAGGTCGCTGGAGCCTGCCGGCAACGGCAGGCCTGGATAGATGACCATTCACGACATAACCCGGCTTATCGTTTTGCTTACCCTATGAATGACAGAGCAGCCGCAGAATCTCAAGACAGATTTTGCGGCTGCTCCGTTTTTGGATTCCGGCGGGTTTTAAGGCGTTCTGCCAGAGAGAGTACCAGAGCCGAAAAAACAGAAGATTGAGGGAAATGTGAGGAAATTCGAATGACAGAAAGGTTCTTAGAAAAGTCTTAAGAAAACCTGTAGGAAACCGTTCTTTGCTTTTATTTTAAGCTGTGTTATAATCACAGTACCTAAAGGGTTTTATTACAGAAAGGGAGACGAGAGGAAGGGATTCATATGAAAAAGAGACAGAGGAGATTATCAGGATTCCTACTGGCATGCATGATGGTATGTCTTCCTGTATCACAGGCAATGGCCGCAAGATCAGTGGACGTATCTGAGGGAGCCGGTGGACAGGTGTTATTTCCTGGAGACATCCTGAACAATGCAGCATTGCCGATTATGAAAGATGGAGCGGCGGTCGGTACTGACACTCCGGGCAGCTGGACGAATACAGAGGAAGGAACTGTCTATACAGCATCTACTTCAGAAGACGGGAGCGCGATCATATTATCGGCGGCCGGTAGCGTACTTGTAGTCGAGAATGGCACCGCTTCGAAAAATGATGGCTCAGATGATTCGAAGAACCATTATACTTTCCCGGCGGACGAAGTACCGTCAGTACCTCAGGATATTGCATACTATCAGGCAGGAGAGACGGTTAAGATCAGAGCTGCGCAGCCGCAGGAAGGAATGACTTTTGCAGGCTGGACGACCAGCTCTTCCGAAGTGTCATTTGGCGATGCAGCCAGCAGCGAGACTACGATTACGATGCCGGGATCAAGGACAACGGTTACGGCAACTTATCAGGAAGTGCAGCCGGATACTCCGGCACCGGATCCGAACGTGAGCAATGATCCGGCAGCGGATCCGAATGCAGGAGATAATACGATCACGATTGATCCCATTGCAACGACATATACGGTTACGGTACAGGACGGAACGGGTGAGGGTGCTTATGCTCCCGGTGACTGGGTTACTATCACTGCAAAGGATTACGAGGGGAAAGCTTTTAATGGATGGTACGTGGATAACATGAATGCTACGCTGGAAAATGCGGAGGCGCAGGAGACCGGATTTGTGATGCCGGAAGCGAATGTGAAAGTTTCCGCACAGTATACGGATGTTCAGCCGGTGCTGTATGGTGTTACGATAAACAACGGGATTATCAGTGATGAGACTGGCGCGGTCAGCTTTGCTGAGGGAGCGACCGTATCCGTTACGGCAAATGACCGTACACAGGAGGGGTTGACCTTTGCAGGATGGTTTGTGGAAAGTAGGAATACGGAACCACAGGATATCCTGGCGATGACGACTTCCTTTGTGATGCCGAAGGGTGATGTGGTAATTTCTGCTACGTATACAGAGGCAGAACCGCCGCAGACTGATGCGCCACAGACGGACGCACCGCAGACTG
>JAUNGD010000101.1 GCA_030524705.1 Lachnospiraceae bacterium
CCTTATGTATCTTCATTTTTTCGGCTTTCTCACATGACCCTTTTTAAACGCATCGTATATGACATGCTCCTTGATTGTCCCATCGTCAAACTGTACATCGATATCCCTGGCATTACGATAAGCAATAATCACCATCCGCTCGCCTTTGGTGTTGTAATTCACTTCCCCAATCCGGCCTTTGGTGTTGATCGGTCTGGGCGGGCGTTCCTCGTCTCCCGGATAAAACACTGTTCCACGCTGAAATTTTTCATAAGTTGTTTTTACAATCGTTCCGTCATAAAACCGAACGTCGATATCTGTAATTGTCCTATAGGCAACAATTTCCATCTCCCAGCCATGGCGGTTGACGCCTTTCTCCCCTATGATTCCCTGTATTTTATCTTTCCGGCTTCCCAGTCCTTTCAGGAAATTTGCATAGGTCATCTGGATCACATGACCATTCTCCAACTCCACATCCATATCCAAATTGCTGCGGTATGCAATAATAGTCATACGTTTTCCCTGCTTATTGATAATCGTCATCCCAACACGCTCTTTCGCATGCTTCGCGCAAACCGTACAGGAAACGCCGTATCTCCTGATATAATCTGAGGATATCCGAAACCAATGTCCGTGTCCGATATGTTCTACTTCTAATTCCGTCCTTTCCCCTTTTTCTTTGATGATCCTTTGAACACGATATTCTTTTTCATCCGGATCAACGATCTTCTGCCAATCCAAAATATCCCGTTTCTGGCATTGCTGACATTCCATATCAGCCCAAAATCGTGTGGAAACATCTATATTCACTACACCGCCGCAGACCTTATGGCGCAGCATCGTCCGCTTCTCATTGGCAAACTCATACTGGCCGTCTCCAAGCCTTTTCATGTAACGCTCGAAAATATCTGCCTCATTCATCTTTTCCGCACAATCCGGACACGGAACCCCGACCTGTACCGTTTTCGGATGCATATGAAAGACAGAGCCGCAGGTACGGCAGCGGTATTCAAATAACGGTCCTTCCCTTTTGATTACTTCAAATTCGTCGTTTCCCGTATTCGGAAATACCATTTCCGGTACATGGTTCCGAAAATTCTGGACCGTTTTGTAAAGCCATGGCAGCACCCGCAAAAGCGCTGTCATCTTCTGATACTTCCACGCCACGTTCTTTGCACTTAACTTCTGAATGTCTTCTTTCTCCAGGTATCCATCTGCGGCTGCCGCCAGATACCCTTCATTTAATGACATTCCCCGGTCCTCTAACAGTTTCGTCATATTGTCCTTCACCAATTCATAAGATGTCATGACCGGATTCTGGTACAGCTCATGCCAGAAAACAGCAATCTCCTGCTCCCGCTCTCCGCCATATTGCTCGACACTTCCCTTATTATAATCCGACAGTTTCTGTAATCTCACCCCATGCTTCCAGCAGACGTGTACGGACGGCATCTGGTGCGGCACATGCATCACCAGCCGTCCATGCTGTTTCCGATCCTCCGCCGCACATAGCGGACACACCCGGTATTCCGTAAATAACGGCTTCATACCGGAAATATTTCCCGGATGTCCAGGATGTCGGAGACAATGTTCAAAATGCTTTGCCTGTATTCCCTCTGTCATCAAAGGCAGGGAGGCATACAGATCTGTATGATTTTTCAAAATCTCCTCTAAGCTTGGAAAAATATTCGAACGCTGTTCCATCCGGCAGAGATATTCTAAGTTCTGCAGATAATCAATACGCAGGCTTCGATTGCTCCGCCTGTTCATTCCAAAATGCCACTGGTACAGCTTGTACAATGACATACCATTCAATTTTGCAATATGTGCTGCCCATGAGGTAGCCATCTCATCAGAAACAGGTTTTTCCAGTATCGTTATCATATGTTTTCACCTCCACAGTGTATTTATCCTCACCTATGTATTCGAAGACTCCAAGCCGGACCATATCCTGTATCCGCCTTTTATATGTATAATTTACAGTTTCTCCGTTCAATCCATCTTCAAAGGTCCAATATCCTTTTTTCTTTGTCTCTGATTTCACCGCATCATAAATTCTTTTACGTAGACTTTGCTTTTCAAGATATGGACGCAGCCTGTCAGAGAAAATCACAGGATGATCCGACTGCAAATCATTTATGATTTCTTTGAACGACAAATGACTTAACACGCTTCCATCCGGGCATTTTAAAGTAACATATCCGCCTCTCTGCTCTTTGACCAATTCGTAACCGGTTGTACAAGCATCCAAAGCTTCCACCACATCCTGAAATACATATCTGGGTGTGCAGACCGGGCATCTCTTTCCATGCAAAAATGCGGATTTGGTAGAGATAAAATCAAGACCGCAGCCTTTATGGCGGATACAGATTTTATCATAATTGTTTTGATACGTTCCTACAATCTCATAGGCGGAATCTATTTCTGTAATGTTCACCCGATTTTTCGGATTATCACAGTAAGGGCAATACCCGCCTTCTTTTTTCAAAAACTGCCATGTGGTCAGATAGGATGCCCTGCCGCACATTTTATGCCTTACATGCATCTTTTTCCGTTTTCTCTGCATGTCGCTGCTCTCATAGAAAATCCAGTTTCTTTCCTCCGGATCAAAGCGCCTTTTCAGATATTCGGGAACCAGCTTCGTACACTCTTTGCAGTAAGACTGTTCCCCATAAATCAAATCACTAAGCTGCTTTCTTTCCGAACCGCATGGATTATGAATCACCACTGCCGTAAGTAATGCTGTAAAACCGGGTTTGACAGTATATTCCTCTCCAAACCGACGCCTTAATCGGCGGTTTGTGATCTTCTCCGGCGTCTGCCCTTCATTGCAATACGGACATCCGCAGGCCGTTTTTTTACTATAAGAATGCTCCATATATGTTTTCCCGCACCTTTTGCATCTGCTCTCTGTCAACAGGAACTGCCCGTTGATAAATTTCTTCCGCACGTTTTCCGCATACTCCTTTGCTTCCTTCCAATGTGGAACAATCATCTCCGCGCCCATTCCCGGCTCGATTTTCAGCATCCGCTCCCGTCCCCGTTCCGGCATGCTTTCCTCCAGACAGCCCCCATGCTTATAGCAAACGGTCACTCCGGGAAGATGATGGGAAAGGTGCAAATACCCTTCCCCATATGTTTCCTTATCCTCTTCCCAGCATTTCGGGCAGATACAAATTCTGCTTTTTTCTCTCCCCTTTAGCTTCGGCACCGCCGGACTTTCCGCCTGCAAAATCATTTCCGCCAGCTTTGCTTGCTGCCCTTCTTTCATTCCCTCCACTTCCGCATAATATGGTGTCATAGCCATTGCACGCTGCAGCGGCGGAAATGTCCGGTTTTGGATACTGTCACACATTTTTGCCAATCCAGTCGGATATTTCACATGTACATGGGCATTATCGAAGTTATCATCAAAAATCAGATGTTCCATTTCGGCCATCCGTTCTATCCCGTTTTCTACCGCCAGCCATCGAATATAGCCATAAAACAATTCATCCGGATACGGCTCCCGGCATACTGCTAACCTCATGCGATTCCTCCTATCTGTCCCAACTCTTTCTGCATTGCCTCCCGTACCGCCTGTTCCGCTTTGATGTCAACCGTCTTCTGTTTCGGCAGCTTCACCTTCGTATCTGGATGCCCGCTTTCCAGAATCTTTTTTGCCGCATCCACGATGCAGCTCACATCCATATGCTGAAGATTTTCATTTTGATCGGCTGCCATCTTTACCGCACGCCTGATCTGCGTTTCTGTGTATCCAAAATACGTCAATATCGTTTTCACCTGTCCAAGTTTCCATTCGTTCTCAGCCAAAAACTGTCCTGCATGGGATTGCTCCAATGCGGCCATCCGTGCTTTCTGTGCATCTGCCCTTGCGTCGTCCCGGATAGAGTCACTTTTTTTCTGAAAAAGCGCCAGAACCTTCCGTTCACTGTCCGGCGTATCCTGCAGTATCAACGCCCGGATCTCTGAAAATTCCTTTTCCGAAATCTCATGGATGTACTCCGCTGTAATACCGCCCTTTGGAAATTTTTTCAATGCTTTATACTGGATACGGATAAGCAATATCTTCAAAATAGCAATGTTATACATGGAATCCTGAATCAATTCCCGCATGATTTCCTCCGTCAGCTCTGTCCGTTCCTTCGTCCATTGGTATTCCCAGAGCTGTTTTAACGCATTTACAAAAAATCCCCGGCTGACTTCCTCCGCAAATCCAACCTCAATACGGTTTAACATGACACGGCTGATAATACGCGGATATTTACACAGTTTCTGATGAACCTCTCTGTTTCCAATAAGCCCCAGGGCGCATCCGGTTTCCTCCGCAATGCCTACCAGATTTTCAAAAGAGGAAGCACCTTCTCCGAATTTCATAAACTGAATCTCATCAATCACCAATAGACCGATATGATACCTTTTAATCCATTCTTTTAGTTTATTGCAGGCCATCCCCACGTTCCGTGTTCGCACCTGGTCTGCATGCATCGTCCCGGTATCCAGAATTTCATCGATTTGTGCCGCAAATGCCATAATCAATTCCTTCATATTCCCAACCATAGCGGTTGCCATCAGAATCGGAATCTGGACATACTCCTTATTTCCGATTTCATGGCGGATTGATTTGGGATAAAGATTTATTATCTGTTTTATTGATGCGCTTTTTCCAAAACCGCTTGGCCCGGTCATTAAAAATGAAAACGCACGCCCACCGCTGCCGCTTCTTAAAGAATATACCGTTCCCGGTATCCCATGTTCTGCAAGCTCCGGCTCTTCCTTTCTCTGTGAATATCTTGGTTCCCGTCCTATATAGGAGCTGACAAGGGAAGCATTCACAGCGTAATCTACTTCAAAGGTGTGGCCCAACGGATAATAAGCTTTCTGCAACAAAAGCAGATTCTCCTTTTTCTCATAAACCTGCATCTGTTTGATCGCTTCCGGATTATACTCCGGAAGCCCTGTTGTAACTGCCTGTATCAGTTCCTGGTTGCTGTACAGCTTCGGCAAAGCACAGATATCCGGGATCTGTTCATAACCGGGCCGCCGTTCATATTGTGCATCTACGATAGAAGATGCCTGCAAATCAATATCATCATATAAAGTCTCGCCCTTTTTCAATTCCCGAAAAGGAAGCTGAATATCTTTTAATAACTCCATTTCATCACTCCTCCTCATCATCACCAAGCAGACTTAACAGCTCATCCATAGAAGGCAAATTCACAGTTGAAGGAGTTTTTTCTGCAAGTACATCTATCGGAACAACTGCCGCTTTCTTCCACTCTTCTGCGGAATCCATCCCTGCCAGCAGGCGGTTCCTGGTCTCTGTATCGTTACTTTCCAGTTCTTTTCGTTCTGCTTTACGGTTACTCTTAATCTCTTTCGTATCATTCTTTACATCTCCCTGCAATAGCTTCGCCGTCTCGGCCGTTTTGCGGATTTCCCGCTCTGTTTCCAGCCTGCGGTTTAAAGCTGCATGCGTGTTCTGGTTCTGTTTCATGAATTTATACAATTCATCGTATTCCACCCAGCTCATGCCTTTAAAGGATGCCAGTTCCTCCCGCTTTGCCGCCAACGGAACCCTATGTATCTCTTTCTTATATCTCACATAAACAGCATCTACAGACTGGTCATCATAGCGTACTTCATAATCTGGGGCTTTCTCCCGTATCATCTGTAAAAACCATTCTTCGTCAACAAAATACCGGAGGTTATGGCCGACATATTCGATTCCTGCACGGCTTATCTTAAAACGCTTGTCCTGGGACAGCAGCGCATATAAAATGCGTGGCCTGTTTGCGTCCGTAATACAGGCCGGGTTTCCGGTCCGTTTGATTTCATATTTCCATATCTCCATCGGGGATAATTCAATTCCGGCTTCCATCATTTCCCTATCCGGGGAATATCCCGGCAAGAGTGCCATATTCAGGTCAATCACAATTTTATAAATAATCCGGCGCATATCTTTCAAGGTCAGGCACGCTTCCTTCCGGGCCTTGTCCGCCCCTTTATGATCCGGCATGATATAGCCGCAATCGCTTAACGTCTGCCGCAATATATGCTGCAATCTCATAAACACATTCTCGACACCGCCTTTATAAGAGCCGGCAGCCACCGGGACGATACTGGTTTTAATCCCCAGTTCCTTCATGGCCCTTGCCAACGCTTTGGATTCATATTCAGAGCCATGGTCAGCCCGTATCTCTTTTGGCAGGATCAATGACGGAAACTGTTCATCCGTACAATGGACATCTACAAGGGCCGTCTGGTTTTCATGCGGCTCCAATAACGTGAGCATCAAATCACAGAAACCGGAATAGCTGTTGTTTTTCAGCCCTACATTCACCGCAGTGATTATCTGTGCTACCGGATCAAATGCACAATACATGATCGCCTTACCAATGACTTTATTCGGATCACGCTCGGAAACGATCGTCACCCCGATCTCACACTCGTCTATCTGGAACAACTGCCCGACGGCAACCAGTCCGGTTCTGGCATTACCTGTCAACGGCCTGGAATTATTCCGGAAATCCTTCTCCCCTTTGCAGTATTCTTTTATGGTAAGGCCGCCCAGATTGTCTTTAATATAGTTGTACACTTTTTTATAAGAGATACACTGCTCTTTCGGCAAAAGTACCATTTTCATGGCGCCGTCGATATATTTAGGCTCGCAATAATATTTATCAAGCAAATAATGATATGCCGCTGTGACTGACAATGTCTTTTTAAATACCGCTAATGCTTCCTGCAGCTGCCGTTCCTGCTCAGAGAGCGCATTTTCAGACTCTGCTGGAATAGCTGGCAATTTTGATGCAAGCAGAGCATTGCGGGCCTTCTTGTCTATTTTGTTACAATGCCTGCCATCAGCAAGGCTGTATATGTTGCGTCCGGAACGCAAGTATTTTACAAACACCCTTCGGAGATATTTTGGCTTTGTCCCAAGCCTTTCCGCAGCATCATAAAAATATCTTTTACTCACACGCGGCTGAACCATTCGTTCCCATGCCGGATATCGGCCAGAAAGGATTTCTTCAAAAACAGAAGCCCACTTCCATATTTTTTTTTGTTCTTCCTCGGATAAGCGATACACAATATCCTGCTGTATTTCATTTTCCTTCTGATATTCTCCTCGTTGGACACTCCCCATAAAACTACAGGAATCATACTTCTCAATAAAAAGAACATCCAAACCTATCACGAAAATCAAATCTTCATCTACATGGAAGATACGGCACCGCCGTTCCTCTACAACAAAAATATCCCCTCGGCGGACCTCAACAGGCTGCCTGTCCGTCAACTCATTCATACGTCTACAACTCCTTTTCTGTTAATGCTTGTTTTAATTCCAGCGCTCTTTCATATGCTGCATCAATATCAAACTCCATACGCTCTGCCAGTTCTTTCGGATTCAAATAAGAGGTATCCATCGGAACGGTGACGATTTTATGTGCGATCAGGTACATCAGCTTTTGTTCCGTCGTATGGATAAACAGGTCATCGTAAAACCCCATCACGTATGCGACATTTTTTGCCAGTACATGATTGATGTCTTCCGAAGTTACAATCGAAAACCCTACATTTTGGGATTCCCAGTAGAGCCGTTCAATGTTCTGGCGCTCAATCAGTCCGGCATAACGGTTCCTGCGTCCCTTATATCGGATACTGTCTTCCCGAAATTCGTCCGCTTTCCATTTTATAGAGTAGGCATGCTGGCTCCCGTCTTTATAATCAATTAAAAAGTCCGTGGTATAACATGTCTGACTGGAAACCGGCCTGAGTCCCAGGCTCTGCCGGACTTTATTGACAAGATCCGTATCTAATAAATACTGTTCCCGGATATGCTCTACCCGGTCATCCCAACGGGTGTCGTAGTAGAAGTCTGCTTCTGTTGTTGATAATACAGAAACCATTCTCCCTTCAAAAGGGTCAGGAATCAGAGACGCAGTTCCAATCGACCGTGCCTCATTTGCAGTATAAAAGGGTACATAGTCTGGCCCAATGCCGGTGCAGCGCCCTTCTGCTAGTTTCTTTTTGGTGGATTTCAATACGCTCCTTTCTTTGGAGCAGCAGATTTTCTTGACAAGTATCTCAGATGTGGTAAAATACGAATAGAGATACAGGCACAAAGAGTGCCGCTCACAATTTTTAGAGGGATATCCGATGCGAGGCCGGCAAGCACAGGCATCGGGTATCTTCTTTTTTTATGGTTGTAGAATAACACTCATTTATGAGCATTTCAACTTCTTTTATTATATCACAAATCAATTGATTTTAATAGAGTTAAATATATTTCTTATTCATTTATCAGAGATACATCTCTGTTTCTATTCTTTTAATTTTATAAAATAATTGTTACCCGAATTTGAGCAAGAATAAAGGAGAGCAATGAAAACATCAAACTTTTGCATAGTCAAAAACTTTATTTCATGATATGATGATCTAAAAATAACCTGATTTATGAGAGAAAAAATATGAAAAAGAGCAAAGCACTACAAAACGCTCAGCAGGAGCAGAATATCCCAGCCCAGATTGACCGGGATGCCATCATTCAGATAACAAGCCACAATTTGAGAACACTGTTTGACTCTCAACCCGGCAGCAAGGCCGCAATCGCCAGGGCTTGCTGTATTACCCCCGCCAACGTCTCCCGCTGGACAGCGAAAGAAAACGCAACCTTGCCCCAGGCGGAATACCTGCTTTATATCGCGAAATACTTCCATGTGACAGTAGACTGGATTTTAACAGAACATGAGACTTCAGACGCGGCAAATAAAATCGAAAAATACAATGATGCTTTTCTTGCGTTGATCCCGCTGCTAAAGTACGAAATTATTCATCTGGACAGTATTCGCAGCCTTCCATTAAAGCATCTCTGCGAACGATATAGGAATATCACATCAGGTTCCATTCAAAAAGAAAAAATTAACGAATGGCTGCGGCATATTATCCAGGAATATGATATCCCGCTTCATCGCGCACCAGATCAGGAAATATATGATTATTATATGAACCATTTTAAAACGAATATACGGGATATTGATGATGACATGACCTATCGTAATATAGCGCAGCTTCTCACAGAGGATGAAATAGACATCATAGAGCAAATAATGGAAGTTGAGAAATCTACTGTCCAGGTAAGAAAAGATCGACTAAAAAACGACATTGCAGCCCAACAAAACGATGAAAGCAGGAATGCCACGAAAATATGAGCCAATCGAGGAATCCCGGGCTGGGATTAACCGGAACAAGTAAATGAGCTACAAATCATGTTTGTAAATATGGACATATTCTATCTGTCCCTGTACATCACAATTTTAGCTGATGGTGTATCTGATAAATCTTTCATTCTGAAAAACAACTAAAAAGGAACCATGGTTCTTTTTATGACAAATTAGGTCAGTTTACAAGGAACTACACGCAGACCGTGAAACGGGCTGCTGACA
>JAUNGD010000102.1 GCA_030524705.1 Lachnospiraceae bacterium
GCTCGGCGCGCTCCTCACAGCCCGCCAGCTTGAGCTGACGCATCAGCGCCTTTTCGTCCACCCGGATTCCCATGGAGGAGAGCTCCAGGGCAATGTCGAGAACCGGATAATACACGAGAATATCGGCGTTCAGCTCCCAGTCGTCGTAGTCCGGGGCCCGGCCGTCGTGCTTTTCGCCGGAGGCCAGGAGGTCTCCGATCTGCATGATGCAGACGGCGCCCTTTTCCTTTGTGATCTCGTATTCCCGCTCCCTGGGCGTAAGCTCCGGGTAACGGTCCTCCAGCTCCTGGGAGGTGATAAAGTAGATTTCCTTCGGCAGCACCTCGCCTATGTAATCATACTGAATCGACATGTAGACTTCTGTCTTTTTCAGCGCCTTGTATACGGAACGCACCACCTTTTTCAGGGTGTCAAGATTCCGCTCGTTTTTATTGATGACCTTCTCCCAATCCCACTGGTCAACGTAAATTGAGTGGATGTTGTCGGTGTCCTCGTCCCGGCGGATGGCGTTCATATCCGTGTACAGCCCTTCGCCGTGAACAAAGCCGTATTCCTTCAAAGCATAGCGTTTCCATTTGGCCAGGGAGTGTACGATTTCGGCCTCCGCCTCATCCTGCTCCTTAATACCGAATTTGACCGGGCGCTCCACGCCGTTCAGATTGTCGTTCAGACCCGATGCCGGATCGACAAACAGCGGGGAGGAGACGCGCAGCAGGTTGAGCTGGGAAGCAAGCGTCTGCTGGAAAAAGTCTTTGACTGTCTTAATTGCGATCTGAGTGTCGTAGAGGGAAAGGTCGGATACGTACCCTTCCGGAATAATCAGATGTTCCATTTTGAAATATCCTCCAATGCATATATAACATAAATATGACTGATTTTATAAAAACCAGACTGCGGTTTTTACCATGTCATATTATACCAGAACATGCTGAAGTTACAACTGTAAATTTGCCGGAATTGAAAACGCGGTAAAGAAATTTTTGAAAAAACCCTTGCCAGCCTGAAAAAATTGTGCTAGGATTACTGCATTATGAAAAAGCGATGAAGGAGACTCTGTTTCTGGAACTTGACAGGAATTCGGCATCACCGACTGAGAGTGCCGATGGAGGGAAGGAGACAATAGGGAACACTCTGGAGCTGACTGTCTGAACCGCGTCCGGCGCCGTCTGAGCGGGTGCGTCTGTGCCGCAGGCGGAGGGCTATGATAAGTAGGGCAGTACGTCGCACGCGTTAAGTGTAAAAGAGAGGCAGACAACGGTGTCTGCAATGCGGGTGGTACCGCGGGTATAGATTATCCGTCCCGGAATATCATATTATGATGTTCCGGGACTTTTTGTGCGCAGCGGCAGGCCAGATGAGAGCAAATCTGTTGAAAGGAAAAGGCGGGCCGGGTGAAAATCATATTCATATGAATTTTCGCCTGGCTTCTCTTATTTCATCTCGTTTATACGGAATGCATCTTGTATGCGGCTGTTTTGCCGCAGAGCGGCAGCATAAAGAGTCCCGGAAGCGGAAGGAGAGCAAAATGGAATTTTTATCAGGACTTACAACAAAAGAAACACTGGAACTGGAGGAGCTTTTGGAGCCGGAGCGTATCGGCACGGAGGTCAGAGTAAATGGCTTCGTACACACAATCCGGGATATGGGAGATGTATCTTTCATTGTTCTGCGTAAACGCGGCGGACTGCTGCAGTGCGTGTTTGAGGAGGGCGTATCGGCGCTTCCGGCCAAGGAAATCAGGGAGTCTCAGACGGTAGAGCTTACCGGCGTGCTTCATCAGGATGAGCGGGCGCCCCACGGCATCGAGATCCGGGTATCCGGGGGAAAGGTGCTTACGAAGCCCTACGATGCGCTCCCGCTGCCGGTGGGAAAATGGAAATTGAACACTTCCCTGGAAGCAAAGCTGAACAACAGAAGTATTTCTCTTCGCAACGTGCGGGAACGCGCAAAATTCCGTATTCAGGAGGGAATTGTCCGGGGATTCCGGGATTATCTGTACAGCCAGCAGTTTACGGAGATCCACACGCCGAAGATTGGGGCCAAGGGAGCGGAGGGCGGCTCCAATATTTTCAAGCTTGATTATTTCCACCATCCGGCGGTACTGGCCCAGAGCCCTCAGTTTTACAAACAGATGATGGTGGGCGTGTTTGACCGGGTGTTTGAGACGGCTCCCGTATTCCGGGCGGAGAAGCACAATACGAAGCGTCATCTGAACGAATACACGAGTCTGGATTTTGAGATGGGATATATCGACAGCTTCACCGATATTATGGAAATGGAAACGGGATTTCTTCAGTATACCATGAAGCTGCTGGCCGCAGAATATGCGGAGGAATTAAAGATTCTGAACGTCACGCTTCCGAACACAGAAAAAATTCCGATGGTTCGTTTTGATAAGGCGAAGGAGCTTGTCTCAGAAAAATATAACCGCAAAATCAAGAACCCCTACGATCTGGAGCCGGAGGAGGAAACCCTGATCGGGCAGTATTTTAAGGAAGAATATGATGCGGATTTTGTGTTTGTTACGCACTATCCGTCAAAGAAGCGTCCGTTCTACGCGATGGATGACCCGGAGGATACGAAATTTACCCTCAGCTTCGACCTGCTGTTCCACGGCCTTGAGATTACCACCGGAGGTCAGCGTATTCACGATTACCAGCAGCTTCGGGAGAAGATTGCGGCCCGGGGAATGTCGGAGGAGGGCATGGATCAGTACCTTGATACCTTCAAATACGGAATGCCGCCCCACGGCGGTCTCGGAATTGGCCTGGAACGCTTGACAATGAAGCTGGTGGGAGAGGATAATGTAAGAGAGACTACGCTGTTCCCCAGGGATCTGTCAAGGCTGGAGCCGTAATATCCAAGGCGGTATTTCCTCCCGGATTACGGATACCGAAGCCCGGATATATGACCCGGGGAAGGGCTCGTGAAAAGGATTGGGGGAAATTATGGAACGGTGTACTTTATGCGGAGGAAGGCTTGCAAACGGAAGATGTACGGAATGCGGGCTGGACAATACAAAAAATGATAAGAAATATCATCTGAATGTGCACAATGAAAAGGTGACGATGTTTCATCGCGGGAAGTGCGAGGACAATCTGAACCAGGATAACGATAAGGCCGCGGCGGGCCGGAAAAAAACGGCGGCCGGGAAGAGCCAGAAGAAAACGGCGGCTGAAAAGAGCTGGCAGCAGGCAGGCCGGAAAACCTCGGGAGCCAGAGAAAACTGGTCCGGCGGCCGGGACAGCGGCAGCGCCGAAGCGGACTGGAGCACGAAAAAGCAGCGGGCGAAAAAGCGGAAGGAACGCAGCCAGACCGGAACGGTAAGGAAGAAAAGCGGCCTTGGCCGGGTGATCCGCTGGCTTGTGATACTGTTCATTGCCGTTGAAATTCTGTCGGGAATAATGAGCGTTCTTCTGAAGGAGGTGCCGGGGTATTTTGAGGAAAAGATCACTTCCATATTTGAAGAGGTCGGAATGGAGGACGAAGAGGAAGGGATTGCTGCGCCGGGGGCTTCGTCTGAACCGGAACCATTGCAGAGGCTTTGGGACAGCACGGCGGCAGATTATTTTGAATTAACGCTGACGCCGGGAGTCTATACGGTGGGATATGAGATTCCGGCCGGAGAATATCAAATTTACTGTGATGAGGGAACGGCAATTCTTTACTGGTGGAACCAGGAGGATGAATACAGTACCAGCCTCTGTCTGTTTTCGGAAGAGGACCGGGAAGCTTATATAGAGGATTACGGCGCGTGTGACTATTTTGAGCGCTCTGGGGTACTTGAGCTCAGGGACGGTGCGGTGATCTATCTGGAGAGCTGCGACGGGGAGCTCCGGCTTGCGGGGGAAAGCTCCGGTACAGTGAAAGCGCACAGTCTTCAGGAATTACCCGGTGAGATATATTTGAAGGACGGCATGGCTGCAGGAGAGGATTTCCCGGCGGGGACGTATGACGTAACGTTTGCAGAGCCTGACCTTTCGGCGGGTGAGTATAACAGTGCATTTCTCACGATAAAAAATGAGAAGAATGGTACGATGTATTTTGTGGCAGTGGATACGGACTGTCCGGTATTCTACCGGTTCCCCTTTGACCGGGGCAGCGAGATCGAGCTGGACCTCTATGGGGAGGACGCGGAGGTAAGGCTTGTTCCGAGCTACTGATGTGAGAGGAGCCCGGGCAGCCGGCACTTCGGGGAAAACTCGGACAGCCGGGAGAATCTGCAGGACAGGGCAGGAGTGAATGAGGAGGCAATTATGGCAAATATAATCAGTGACGAGACGATTGAGTATGTCGGAATTCTGGCAAAGCTGGAGCTTTCGGATGCGGAAAAGGAGCAGGCCAAAACGGATATTGGCCGGATGCTGGACTATATTGACAAGCTGAACGAGCTGGATACGTCCGGTGTGGAGCCGCTTTCCCACGTCTTTCCGGTACACAATGTATTCCGGGAGGATGTTGTGACAAACGGCGACGAGCGGGAAAAAATTCTGGCAAATGCGCCGGCAAAGAAGGACGATTCCTTCAAGGTACCGAAGACGGTGGAATAGATAAATTCGGGCAGATATGCCGGAATGTGGATTGTGAGGAAAGGAAGTCTGACATGCAGATTATGGAAATGACTGCCCTGGAGCTGGGCAGAAGGATAAAGGACAAGGAAATATCCGTCCGGGAAGCGGCGCAGGCGAGTCTGGACCGTATTGCGGCGCTGGACGGACAGATCGGCGGATTCGTGACGGTGGATGCCGAGGGAGCGCTGCGGCGTGCCGAGAAGGTGCAGGAGGCTCTTGACCGGGGAGAGGATCTCGGGCCGCTGGCAGGAGTACCGGCAGCTGTCAAAGACAACATCTGTACCCAGGGGCTGAAAACGACCTGCAGCTCCAGGATCCTGTACAATTTTGTGCCGACGTATTCGGCGGAAGCCGTTTTAAATATGGAAAAGGCCGGGGCTGTTGTGCTGGGCAAAACAAACATGGATGAATTTGCCATGGGAAGCACCACGGAGACCTCTGCTTTTGGAGTGACGAGAAATCCCTGGAATACACAGCATGTACCCGGCGGTTCCTCCGGCGGCTCCTGTGCGGCGGTGGCAGCCTGCGAAACGCCATATGCCCTGGGTTCCGATACCGGCGGCTCTATCCGGCAGCCGAGCTCCTTTTGCGGGGTAACCGGATTGAAGCCCACCTACGGCACCGTATCCCGATACGGACTGATCGCATACGGTTCATCCCTTGACCAGATCGGGCCGGTGGCCAAGGATATTTCGGACTGCGCTGCGATTCTTGAGATGATCGCATCCTATGACAAAAAGGACAGTACCTCTGTCAGCCGGGAGGATTACGATTTTACCTCCGCCCTGGTGGATGACGTGAAGGGAATGAGGATCGGTATTCCCTCTGATTATTTCGGAGAAGGTCTGGAAGAAGAGGTGAAAAACGCTGTCCTTCATGTGGCCGATGTGCTGAAGCAGAAGGGGGCAGTCGTGGAGGAGTTTGATCTGAGCCTTGTGGATTATGCGATTCCGGCGTATTACGTCATTGCTTCTGCAGAGGCCAGCTCCAATCTGGCGCGTTTTGACGGCGTAAAATACGGATACCGTGCGGCGGAATACGACGGCCTGCACAATATGTACAAAAAGAGCCGTTCAGAAGGTTTTGGAGAAGAGGTAAAACGCCGGATTATGCTGGGCTCCTTCGTACTCAGCTCCGGCTACTACGATGCTTACTATCTGAAAGCGCTTCGTACAAAGGCGCTGATCAAGCAGTCCTTTGACCGCGCTTTCGAAAAATATGATGTGATCCTGGCTCCGGCGTCGCCGACGACAGCGCCGAAGCTCGGTTCCTCCTTAAGCGACCCGCTGAAAATGTATCTCGGAGACATTTACACGATCTCTGTGAACCTGGCCGGTCTTCCGGGAGTTTCCGTGCCGTGCTGTACGGACAGCAAGGGACTGCCCATCGGCGTGCAGATGCTGGGAGACTGCTTCAAGGAGAAGAATATTATCCGGGCGGCGTATGCCTTTGAGCAGGCCCGGGGAAAATGGCAGGCGCCGGATTTATCTGGACTTAAGGAAAGCGGCAGCAAAGCTGCGGATTTGGCCGGGGAGAAGGAAAGTGGAAGCAAAGCTGTGGATTTGGCCGGATGGAAAGAAAGCGGAAGCAAAGCTTCGAATGCAGAAGCAGTGAAGGAGGCGGACTGAGATGGCAAAACAGTATGAAACAGTCATTGGCCTGGAGGTCCATGTTGAACTGGCGACAAAAACAAAAATTTTCTGCGGCTGTTCCACCGCATTCGGAGGAGCGCCGAATACCCATACATGTCCGGTATGTACCGGTATGCCGGGGTCTCTCCCGGTTCTGAATAAGCAGGTGGTGGAATACGCTATGGCGGTGGGGCTGGCTACGAACTGCCAGATTCACCAGTACTGCAAATTTGACCGTAAAAACTATTTTTATCCTGATAATCCTCAGAACTATCAGATTTCTCAGTTATACCTGCCGATCTGCCATGACGGCGGCATCGAGATCGAGACGGCGGCGGGGAAGAAGGTCATCGGAATCCATGAGATTCACATGGAGGAGGACGCCGGAAAGCTGATCCATGACGAGTGGGAGGACTGCTCTCTGGTGGATTACAACCGAAGCGGCGTGCCTCTGATTGAGATTGTATCTGAGCCGGATATGCGCAGTGCGGAGGAGGTTATCGCTTATCTTGACAAGCTGCGCCTGATCATTCAGTACCTCGGCGCTTCTGACTGCAAGCTGCAGGAGGGCTCCATGCGTGCCGACGTGAACCTCTCCGTCCGGGAGGTCGGCTCCGAGAAATTCGGAACGCGTACCGAGATGAAGAACCTGAATTCCTTCAAGGCGATTGCCAGAGCCATTGACGGCGAGCGGGCAAGGCAGATCGAGCTTTTGGAGGAGGGAAAGCAGGTTATCCAGGAGACCCGCCGCTGGGATGACAATAAGGAATATTCTTATCCGATGCGTTCCAAGGAGGACGCGCATGATTACCGATACTTCCCGGATCCGGATCTCGTGCCGGTGGTCATCAGCGACGAATGGCTGCAGGCGGTGAAGGACCGTCAGCCGGAGCTGCGGACCGAGAAGCTGGCGCGATACAAAAAGGAATTTGATATTCCAGATTATGATGCGGGCATTCTGACGGAGTACAAACGCATGGCGGACATTTTTGAGGAGACCACGGCTATCTGCGGCAAGCCGAAAAAGGTGTCCAACTGGCTGATGGGGGAGACGCTGCGTCTCTTGAAGGAGGAAAATCAGGAGCCGGATGAAATCGGATTTTCCCCGGCGTATCTGGCAAAGCTCATTGAGCTGACGGAGGCCGGAACCATCAACCAGACCGTGGCGAAGGAAGTATTCGAGAGGATTTTTTATGATAATGTTGACCCGGAACGGTACGTGGAGGAGCATGGACTGAAGGCGGTGAACGACGAGGGCGAGCTCCGCAGCGTTGTGGAAAAGATCATCGCGGCAAATCCGCAGTCTGTGGCGGACTATAAGGGCGGCAAGGAAAAGGCCCTGGGATTTTTGGTGGGCCAGACCATGAAGGAGATGAAGGGCAAGGCAAATCCGGGAGCGGTGAATAAGCTGCTGAAGGAATTGCTGGGATAGACCAGGAAAAGCGAAGGCGCTTCCGCAGCTTATGCGGCGGCGTCTTTTCGCTTTTTTTCTTGTGTATTCAGGTATCCTCTGATAAAATAGAAAAGAATACGTTGTTTTTTTGAAAGAGGGGAATACTATGCCAGGAAGGAAATCGAAAATCCGAATGGCTCTGTTGGCAGCAGCGGCGATGGTATGGGGGAGCGGCTGCTCCAGAAGCGTGTTGAATTATCAGATCGCGGAGTGTATCGGGACACTTGATAAATATGAAAATAATGAGCCGGTGGAGACGCCGAAGATGAAAGCGGAGCGGGAGCGCCAGGAGTCGGAGGCCGCCCTTGCCGATCAGCAAAACAAGACTCTGGAGGAGGCTGCCGCTCTGGCGCAGGGGTATCAGTACGAGGAGGCAATTTCACTGCTTCAGAATTCTGATGTTTTGAAGGAGGATGAGAGTGCTGCGGAGGCGATTGCAGATTATCAGAAGCAGATTGACAGCATGTATGAGTATGACGGAGACATCGGGCATCTAAGCTTTCCGAATCTTGTGGTGGATACGGAGCGGGCCTTTGACGGCGACGAATATTCTCCGGTTTACAGACAGAATATGATCACTCTGGAGGAGTTCAACAACATTTTGAATGTTTTATACGAGAGCGGATATATTCTGATTGATATTCACAGTCTTGCGGCGGAATCGGAGGCGGCGAATGGCGATGTGGCTATGAGTCAGCAGCTTCCCGTTATTCCCCAGGGGAAGAAGCCGCTGATCCTGTCGGTGGAAAATCTGGACTACAGCTCTGTGCGAAACGGCGACGGCGTGGCCACAAAGCTGGCTCTTGACGAGAACGGGGAAGTGGGCGCGCTCTATACGGATGAAGGCGGACACGACCTGGTGGGAGCTTACGACGTCGTTCCGGTGGTGGAGCAGTTCATTGACGAGCATCCTGATTTTTCCTTCAAGGGCGCCCGGGGTATTATTTCTCTGTCCGGTACGAACGGTATTTTCGGATATCAGGTCGAGGAGGGCAAAAGCACCGACTATGAGAGCAATGTACAGACCGTGAAGCAGATCGCCCAGAAGCTGCGGGAGGATGGATGGAGCTTTGCCAGCGCCGGCTACAGCTACCAGTGGATGGGCGAAATGTCCTACGAGACATTAAAGGAGGATATTACAAAATGGGAGTCGGTGGTGGGCAGCGTGATAGGCGACTGCGACATCCTGATGTATCCCTACGGCTCTGAAGTGGATTACTCCACAGAAAAGGTGGCGTTCCTGATCAATCAGGGCTTCCGTTATCTGGTCGGCCTGTGGGCGGAGGGAGACCACCTGGAGGTAAACAGCACGTATTTGAGACAGACCAGGCGCAGTGTGACGGGCTATGTGTTTGAAAACTATCCGAACAATTACAGCACGTATTTTTCTGTTTCAGCGATAGAGGACAGCGCGAGATAAAATCTGACGCCGGGTATTCAAATGTAAGCGCGGACGGAGATACGAGCGCAGG
>JAUNGD010000103.1 GCA_030524705.1 Lachnospiraceae bacterium
AGGATAGTATAGAGAAAAAGGCGGAGATGGTTAAGGCGGTCATTCATGTGAGCGAGTGAAAAATATAGAAAAAATTGTGGGGATAGGGATAGGCCAGACTTATCTCTGTCCTTTTATGATATGGAAAATGTGGAGAAATACTGACCAGCTGGGAGATAACTCTGGAATAGTAGTTGGGATCGTTAAAGATCACGCTGGAAGCAATATCGGCGATGGAAGAATCACTGTCTACGAAAAAGTTATTCAGGGATTGACTGCCGGAGCTATGAAAGGATAGCAGAAATAAAATCATTTAAAATAAAAAGAAATCTGTTATAATGAAAAAAATGTGTTATACATAGATTTCGAAGAGATAAAAAGGAGCAATATGATTTTATTTGAAGACAAGGACATCATCGTTTGTCATAAGCCGTCGGGCATTCCGGTACAGAGCGCCAGGATTGGGCAGAAGGATATGGTAAGTATCCTCAATAATCATCTGGCGGAAATACGGGAATCAGGTGAAAAGAGCCAAAGGAACCGAAAGGAGCCGGAGATGGTGCGGGTAGTTCACCGTCTAGATCAGCCGGTGGAAGGGATTCTCGTCTTTGCAAAGACAAAAAAGGCGGCGGCAGAGCTTGGGAAGCAGATCACAGAAGGAAATATGAAAAAGATGTACCGGGCGGTGTGCTGTGTGACAGAGAAAGCCCGGAGCCAGGAATGGTATGCTCAGGACAAGGCGGTTCCCGGCAGTTCATACCGGCTTGTGGATTACCTTGTCAAAGATGGACGTACCAATACTTCTTCTGTGACAGATAAAGGAAAAAAGGATGCAAAGCGGGCAGAGCTGTCGTTCCGGATCCTGAAAACTGCAGAAAAAGATCAAAAGAGATATTTGTTGGTGGAGATTAATCTGAAAACAGGCAGGCACCATCAGATCCGGGTGCAGATGGCGCATGCAGGACTGCCTCTTTATGGAGACCAGAAATATAACAGTAACTGGGAATCATATCAGTGTTCCCTGGGAGTATCCGAAGCCGGGGGTATATCAGAAAGTCTCATGAAGGGTGGCGGCCGAAAAGTAACTGAGCTTGCTCTTTGTGCCGCATCACTTGGCTTTTGTCATCCGGTGACCGGAAAAAGCATGACATTTGAGGTAGAGCCGAAGTCAGAAGCGTTTTATATATTTGCAGAAAATGATTTATAGTTTGAAATCAGATCATGAAAAATAAGATGTAAAAATATCTGGTAATATTTTCACGGCGAATAAGAAAAATTCTTAAATACCATACTAAAAGCATCATCGCATAAGAAACGGGATAGTGAAAGTTTTTGTAAAGCTTGGTAATCATGCAGCGAGGAATCCTGTATATTTGCAGAAAGAGAAGGTGCGGGAGTATGGCAGAGGGGAAAAAGATACTTACAGTTTTGGGAATTACACTGGCAGTTTATTTCACAATGAAATATCTTCTGCCATATGTGATTCCCTTTTTGATTGCATACGTTCTGGTTCATTTGCTGAATCCGGTGACAGAGGCGATCCGGAAGAAGCTTCCATGGAAAAAGGAAATTATTGTTTCAGTTTTGCTTATTCTCTTTTTGTCGCTTTTTTCTTTTTTGTTTTACTATTTTTATTGTCTTTTGATGGAACAGATCAAGAGAATTGCAATGAACTTTGATTATTATTATGCCTGCTGCTGCGAATGGATCGATAACTGCTGTCTTATGGTGGAAAAAAGCTTTGGAATTGAAGTGGATGAGGTGAAAAGCTTTGTCTATTCGAGTCTGGATCAGGCGACGGAGCAAATCAGGGTTTATATTATTCCGGGCGTTTTTAATTATTCTTTCCGGTATCTGAAGAAACTTATGGACGCCGGATTGTTTCTGCTGATGCTGTTTGTGGCAGTGATTTTGCTGATGAAGGATTATGATGAGATGAAGGAGCAGCTGCAGAGGTTCAGCTGGTACAATCATTTTCACAATATCACTCAACGGATGTGGAAACAGGGCGGCATGTATATGAAGGCTCAGATGATTATTATCCTTATCATCATTATTTTGTGTACAGCAGGCCTGTGGGTTCTGGGCAGTCCATATTTTCTGGTGCTTGGAATCGTGATCGGTCTGATGGACGCACTGCCCTTTATCGGAACAGGGACGGTATTGGTACCCATGGCTGTTTTTCTTCTGTTTCGAAGAAAAATTCAATTGGCGGTGGGATATCTGGGGCTTTTTCTGCTGACTTATGTGGTACGGGAGTTTCTGGAGCCCCGGCTGATCGGGGCAAAGCTGGGGATATACCCCTTTGTCATGGTGGTGGTGGTCTATGCGGGGCTGTACCTGTATGGGCCGGCCGGAGTGCTGCTGGGGCCGGTAACGCTGCTGCTGGTCATGGAAATACTAAAAGAAATGAGGGAGGAAAATATTTTGTAAATTTGTTTCTCCTGCGGGCGGTGGGTGAAGGTAGCCAAAAATATCGGTTTATGCTATACTTATGCCATTGAAGCATGGAAATAAAAAACAAATATAGGTGTTGATTACAGTACCATAAAAATTTGAAGAATGCGCTGCACTGGTATTAAAGGAGATTGAATTTTGAAAAAATACGGCAGAGAAATTAGAAAAACGATGGAAGTATTTACGGGAACTGTTGTGCTTGGGTTTCTTTTTATGTGTCTCGTATATGTTCTGCCAACTGAGCGCGTTGCCCTGCATGTACGGGAGACGGGAATGAATATGGTTCAATTGGAGGACGAGTATTACAGACCAATGATTCCGGGGAAAAGCTCTACCATTCTTGATAATTATACGGATACGCTGATGCTTTTGACTGCGGCGTATGATGGGAAGGAGAATGTTGTTGATAAGGCGGTGAACAACTATCGGATCTGTCCCGAGGATAAGACAATGCTGGAAGGATGCAGTGTTGTCGGCCTGAATCAAGGGGGGAAACAAACCGCCTATGCCAGATATTGGCATGGCTATCTCGTGGTGTTAAAGCCGCTTTTGTTGTTCTTTAATCTGAATGAGATTAGGGATATTAATGTTTTTTTTATTTTGCTTGGCATCAGTATTATTATGATATTGATGTATAAGAACAGATTGCAGAAATATATCGTTCCGTTATTGGTGGCTGTGGCGTTTATGAATCCGATGACAATATCCGCATCTATTCAGTTTTCAACGATATTTTATACCGTGGTTGTTTCTCTGATAGTGCTGCTGCTGTTTAACAAGAAAAAATGGTTTGCGGATCATATCTGGATTTATTTTATGCTGGTAGGTATGCTGACGAGCTATGTTGATCTTCTGACGTACCCCATTGCTGCTTTCGGATTTCCGATTATCATGTATTTTGCTTTGCATGAAAATGTAGCTCCCCGGGAAGGGGCAGTGAAATTTGCAGGCTGCTCTTTTATGTGGGGGTTCGGATATGCTGGAATGTGGGGATCAAAGTGGCTGTTATCAAGTATCCTGATGCGTAAAAATTATTTTGAAAGGGCTTTTGATAAGATAAAGGAGCGGTCAGGGCATACGGTTCAGGGAGAGACAGTGACTGGAAAGCAGGTGCTGGACGCAATGCTGAATATGATTCGCATTAATCCTGTTCGTTACCTCATGGTGGCTGTAGCTCTGCTTACAATTATTCTGGCTGTTTTAGCAGGAATACAATGGAGCAACAAAGCGGCCAGTATTTTAATATTAGCGGCTGCGTGCTCACCCTTCGCCTGGTATCTCGCTACGCAAAATCATTCTGCAATCCATTCCTGGTTTACATATCGGGGACTTGGCGTTTTTGTATTTGGCATTTCGGGCTTCCTTTTGCCGCTTTTTGACGGGGAGAAGCTGCTAAGACGGATTAGACGTAAATGAGATATAATTTTTATTTAGTCATATATTTAAACCACATGCTTCATGAAGTTCATCCTGCGGGCGTTCAGAAGCGTATTGAATAGAAAATCAAAAAGTGGTATGATTAGGAAAAAGTTTTCGGACATTTTTTATAAAGGAGGAAGTATTTATGTTAAAAGGAGTACCGCAGATTTTATCACCGGAGATGCTGAAAGTATTGTGTGAAATGGGTCATGGAGACCGTATCGTGATCGCTGACGGAAATTTTCCGTCTGAATCAGTAGGAAAGAATGCCATCGTGCTTCGCTGTGACGGTCATGGAGTGCCGGAGATCCTCGATGCGATCCTGAAGCTGTTCCCTCTGGATACAAATGTAGAGCATCCGGCCAATCTGATGGAGGTAACACCGGGAGACGACGTTGAGACGCCGATCTGGGATACCTATAAAGAGCTGGTTGCAAAATACGATGAGAGAGGCGAGAAGGCTTTCGGAACAATCGAGCGTTTTGCATTCTACGATGAAGCCCGTACCGCGTATGCAATCGTGGCTACAGGGGAGAAAGCGCTGTACGCAAATATCATGCTGCAGAAGGGCTGCGTAGTTGAATAAAAACAGACAAATAGAAAAAAATTGTCTATTGAAAAGGAAAAGCAGAAAGTGCAGAATATATTGAAATTGGTGGACTTTATCATATATTCTGCACTGGTTTTATTTTTATGAGTAATAAATCAAAACCTGATTTGCCACGTGACAATTGATATGAAAATATATCAAAATAAGACTGCCGATATCTTTAAATTTAATGATCTTTAGAGAATTATTTTTAATAAAATCTGGACATATATGGCAAAATACATTAAGATGGATATAGTGAGCCAAGTGCATAACCAGACATATTTATATGTCTGTATGTGAATTTGGCGAACGTGCTGCACGAGCATGGTAAAATTATTATATAGGTGATATATGAAAAAAAATTCGAACGAAATAGTACGTTCTCTGGCCCTGATTACACAGCTGGGTGTCAGTATGCTGGCGCCGGTGGTGCTGTGTGCGGTCGTTGGGAACTGGCTGGATGAACGTTATGGATGGTCTGTCACGGCAGTTTTTTTGATACTTGGAATTATGGCAGGTGCGAGAAATACCTGGATTCTGGTAAAAAATGTAATAAAACCGGATGAAAAGGGGAGATTGGACAATGAAAAGGAAAATAAATGAGACGCTCGCAGAGCTGATGACGGGAATTTTTGTAGCCGGTGTAGTGATACAGGTCGTGGAGCTTCTGATTGCAATCGTATCCCCGGAATTTGCCGGTTCTGTATTATCATTTGTAATCGGATTCTGGATAGGAATTGTTACCGCTCTTGGACTTGCCGCCCATATGAATCGTTCGATCGACCGGGCACTGGATATGCTGCCGGGAGATGCAGAAAAATATATGCGAAAAGCGTATCTTCTGCGGACGATGGCGATTCTCGTAGTAGCAGGTTTGGTTCATTTTTTACACCTTGGTTATGTAATGGCAACTTTTCTTGGAATACTCTGTCTGAAATTCGGAGCATTCCTGCAGCCATTAATGCATAAATTATGGAAGAAATTCCAGAAGTAAAAACGATTCTGAAGGAAAGGAGGATGAAACGTGGAGACTGCAAATTTGCTGGCATCTTCGGGATCAGATGTGGATTTTATGATACATGGCGTCTTTAGCTATGAGCTTTTTGGGCAGACGTTTTGGATCACGACAACACATATTGCCATACTGATCGTCATGCTGCTTATCCTTGTTTTTGCGGTTGCAGCGAGAATTGCTATCAGCCATGCCAGCGAGTATCCGACCGGATTCCAGAATGTTGTGGAGCTGGTGGTCGAGATGCTGGATAAAATGGTTGAGAGCAGTATGGGCATCCATGCAAAAAAATTCCGAAACTACATCGGAACAATCTTTATTTTTATTCTTATCAGCAATATTTCAGGTCTGTTCGGGCTACGACCGCCGACCGCCGACTATGGCGTGACGCTGCCGCTGGGCTTGATCACATTTGCTCTGATTCAGTACAACAACATCAAGTACAACAAATTCGGAGCATTTACTGATCTGTTTAAGCCCCTGCCGTTTTTGTTCCCAATCAACCTGATTGGAGAGATAGCAGTGCCGTTTTCACTGTCACTGCGTCTTTTCGGTAATGTCTTATCTGGCACGGTAATGATGTCGCTGATTTATTCATTGCTTGCTAAGTTTGCTATTGGCTGGCCGGGAATTCTGCATATTTATTTTGATGTTTTTTCCGGCGCGATACAGACATATGTATTTTGTATGCTGACTATGGTATTTATCACGCAGAAAATTCCGGAAGAGAGTTGATTTTTGGGCTGAAGATCAGAAAGAACATCCGGAATTGAAATCATGAAATTATAATTTTAGGAGGTTATTACTTATGGAAGGAATCACAAACGAAGGTTTAGTATTAGCTTGTTCAGCAATCGGCGCAGGTCTTGCCTTGATCGCAGGTATTGGTCCTGGTGTAGGCCAGGGTATCGCTGCAGGACACGGTGCATCAGCAGTAGGAAGAAATCCGGGCGCAAAGGGTGACATTATGTCTACGATGCTTCTTGGACAGGCCGTAGCTGAGACGACAGGTCTGTATGGTCTGGCTATTGCGTTTATCCTCTTATTCGCAAATCCGCTGATTGGAAAGCTCTAAGGTGCGCGAAAACAATGAGTCGTGCACGGCGAAGTTTATCCTGCCTGATTTGTGGGGAGGGCACCATCACGGCGAGATGCGCATAGCAAAACAGATATAAAAAATATATGCGAAAGGAGGCGAAATCTTGGAACGACTGTTTAATCTTGACCCACAGCTTCTTCATGATGCCGTATTGCTGGCGATAGCAGTATTTGTAATGTTTCTGTTATTGTCTTATCTTTTATTCAATCCGGCACGGGATTTTCTGAAGAAACGTGAGGAAAGAATTAAGGGAAATATCGATTCGGCCGAAAAAGCGAAGGAAGAGGCAGAAAAGCTTCGCGCAGAATACGAAGAAAAGCTTCGCAATATTCACAAAGAAGAAGACGAAATCTTGAGTGCGGCGCGCAAGAAGGCGCTGGATAATGAGACGAAGATCATCGAAAAGGCGAAGGAAGAAGCTGCGAATATCATCGACAGAGCCAACAAGCAGACGGAGCTGGCGGTTAAAAAGGCTGAAGACGATATCAAGAAGGAGATTATTGCGGTGGCTTCAATGATTGCGGGAAAGGTAGTCAGCGAAAATATTGATCTCAATATCCAGGATTCGTTAATTGATGATACATTAAAGGAGATTGGTGAAAAAACATGGCAAAGCTAGTAGCGGGTACCTATGGGGATGCGTTGTTTGAGCTTGCCGTGGAGCAGAATCTCACAGACAGTCTGATGCAGGAAATAGAAATGGTACAGACTGTGCTGAAAGAAAATGACGGCCTTGAAAAGATACTGATGCACCCGGAGATTCCGAAAACGCAGAAGCTTCAGGTGATTGAGAAGGTTTTCAAGGGACGGATATCCGACGCCCTCACAGGTTTTTTGAGAATCGTGGTAACAAAGGGAAGATATAAAGATTTACCGGATATTTTTGCATATTTTATTGCAAGGGTGAAGGAATACAAAAAAATCGGGGTCGCAGAGGTCATCTCGGCGGTTCCGCTGGGTGAGGCACAGAAGCAGAGGATCGAAAAGAAGCTTCTGGATACGACCCATTATGAGACAATGGAAATCGACTATAAGGTGGATGAAAGCAAGATCGGCGGGCTGATGATCCGTATTGGCGACCGTGTGGTAGACAGTACGATCCGCAGCAAACTGAATCACCTTTCCGGAAGCCTTATGAAGATTTCACTAGAAAGCGAGAAAGAAGGTGTGCAGGCCTCATGAATTTAAGACCAGAGGAAATTAGTTCCGTGATCAAAGAACAGATTCTGAGATACTCCTCCGAAATCGCGGTGTCCGACACAGGTACTGTCATCCAGGTAGCAGATGGTATTGCCCGTATTTACGGTTTGGAGAAGGCAATGCAGGGAGAGCTTCTGGAGTTCCCGGGAGAAGTATACGGCATGGTGCTGAATCTGGAGGAAGATAACGTCGGTGCGGTACTCCTCGGAAGCAGTGATGACATTGGAGAAGGAGATATCGTAAAGACCACCGGACGAGTTGTTGAGGTTCCAGTGGGCGACGGAATGCTGGGACGAGTTGTGAATGCCCTGGGGCAGCCGATTGACGGCAGAGGGCCGATTCATGCAGATAAATATCGTAAAATTGAGCGAGTGGCTTCCGGCGTTATTGCCAGAAAGTCCGTAGATACGCCGCTTCAGACAGGTATCAAGGCAATTGATTCTATGGTGCCCATCGGACGTGGACAGCGTGAGCTGATCATCGGGGACCGTCAGACAGGTAAGACGGCGATCGCGGTGGATACCATTATCAATCAGAAGGGTCAGGGCGTAAAATGTATTTATGTTGCCATCGGCCAGAAATCATCAACGGTAGCTTCCATCGTTAATACGCTGGAAGAGTACGGCGCAATGGATTATACGACAGTTGTAGCTGCTACGGCCAGCGAGCTGGCGCCGCTGCAGTATATCGCTCCGTATTCAGGATGCGCCATCGGTGAAGAATGGATGGAGAACGGAGAGGACGTGCTGATCATTTATGACGACCTGTCAAAGCACGCGGCGGCTTACCGTACACTCTCTCTGCTTCTGAAGCGTCCGCCAGGACGTGAGGCTTATCCGGGTGACGTTTTCTATCTGCATTCCAGACTTCTGGAGCGTGCGGCGAAGCTTTCCGATGAGCTGGGAGGAGGCTCTCTGACCGCACTTCCGATCATCGAGACACAGGCAGGAGACGTTTCGGCATATATTCCGACAAACGTTATTTCGATTACAGACGGACAGATCTATCTGGAGACAGAGATGTTCAACTCCGGTTTCCGTCCGGCTATCAACGCAGGTCTTTCCGTATCCCGGGTTGGCGGTGCGGCGCAGATCAAGGCTATGAAAAAGATTGCCGCTCCGATCCGTGTGGAGCTGGCACAGTACCGTGAGCTGGCAGCGTTCTCACAGTTCGGCTCCGAGCTGGATGATGATACGAAGGAAAAGCTGGCACAGGGCGAGCGTATCAAGGAAATCCTGAAGCAGCCGCAGTATCAGCCGATGCCGGTACAGTATCAGGTTATCATCATTTATGCTGCTACAAAGAAATATCTGCTGGATGTTCCGGTGGAGGATATTCTTCGTTTTGAGAAGGAATTCTTTG
>JAUNGD010000104.1 GCA_030524705.1 Lachnospiraceae bacterium
TTGGACTTGATATCCACCCGGACAATATCACCCAGCTCATATCTGGAATCCTTCAGCTTCGCATTTGTCAGGCTGATCTCTGCCAGCTCATCCTCTACCTTCTCCACTACGGTCTTCTCGGCGTACACCTCAAACTCACAGGTGGCCGGGTCAATGTTCACTACAACATTGTTGGTCTCTGTCTTGCCATAGTGGTTCTTACATGCCTGCAGCAATGACTGCTTGATCGCATCCAGCAGCGTATCCTTACTGATATTTTTTTCCTTTTCAAGGATCGTCAGTGCCTCAAACAACTCGTTATTCATGATTGTATCCTCCCTGTTAGAAATCAAAGGCCAACCGGACCAGCGCAATGTCCGCACGGTCGAACTCCATTGTTTCCTGATTCTCTACTTCTATAACAATTTTTTCTTTATCATATTCCCTCAGAATACCGGTAAAATCTTTCTGGTGATTGACCGCACGGAATGTTTTGATCTCTATCTCTTCTCCTACGCTGCGGGCAAAATCCTTATCCTTTTTCAGCGGCCGCCCCAGGCCCGGAGAGCTGACCTCCAGAATATACGCCTCTTCAATAAAATCATGCTCATCCAGCAGATCGCTGAGTGCACGGCTGACCACCTCACAGTCATCCACGGTAATACCGCCCGGCTTATCAATATAAGCGCGCAGGTACCAGCTGCCTCCTTCTTTCACATACTCTACATCTACCAGTTCAAAATGATGCTGCTCCATAAGCGGCAGAAGCAGCTCCTCTGTTTTCTGTTCGTACGTTTCTCTCCTGCTCATCCACATTCCTCCAAAACCCGGTTTTCTTCTATTTCTTATTCCACAAATAAGAGTGGACCACCGGTCCACTCTTATTAACTAGTAATGATATTTAATTCTTAACCATCATAACACCATTTTCTGTCAAATGCAAGCACTTTATTTCAGTTTCGTCATACGGAAAATAACGGACAGATCTGCTTTTAGAACGCATTGCTGCAGGATATCTCCATGATCGTATCCTTTTCAAAATAGCCATCCTCCGCCGTATAGACCGTCACCTCAAAACACTGGTCATATTCTTTTTCATTATATACGTAGTATTTAAAGCTGTCACTGGAATCATCTACTTCATAGCTCATGCCCGCAGCTTCAAGAAGCTCAACAAACTCTTCCTCTGCCATGCCAGTGCGGATTCCGCCCGGAAGCACGCCCTCGGCGTCCAGCGTATAACCTCCTGCGGTAAGCCCTTCTACCCAGCAGTTTTCCGGTATCGTCGCATAGCTCTCAGGATTGACCGCTATTTCGCGGATCTCCTGTCCGCCCTTGCGCAGAGTGACCCAGCCGAAAGATCCGGCCTTGATCTCGGAATCGGAATCTCCTTCGTCCAGCTCCCAGCCGTCCGCCGCCAGAACGCTCACCGGTACCGGAAGTGCGTATACCTCACCGTCCAGCTCCATCTGATAATCCTCCAGATTATCGCTCAATACCTCCGGCTTCGTATAGGAAGACACCGCCGCCGGAACCTCCTCGCTGACTTCTCCGGCGTCAAAGCCCTCCGGCTCTACAAAATTCCGCAGATCTATATCTTCAAGAACTCCGCTTTCCTTATATACAGCCATCTCCACACTGCTGTTGTAGTCAATCTCATAGGTAAGCTTCGTATACAAGTCGCCTTCGTATGTATCACTGGGAGTCCCATATGCTGCCTGGATCGTATCGACATCTGCCTGTCCTCTCACAATACCGCCCGGAAGCGTCACCTCACCAGTCTCCAGTTCCCAGTCAAAATTGTCAATGCTGATGCCGCCTACGATGCAGTTCTCCGCCGTCTCATTATTCATGCCAAGATTCAGTATGTAAGCGGTACACATCGCATCATCCTTTGTAAAACGAATCATATCATACTGGTTCGGCTTCAGCTCCGTCTCCTCTGTATCTCTGGGCGTCCAGCCCATAGCGGTAAAATCCGCATACATCATAGGGAACTGATATACCTCATCGTCAATCTGGATCTGATAATCCGCCCAGTCGTCAGAAAGCTCTGAAACAGCACCGGCTCCCTCTTCCGAGGACACTCCGGTCTGCGCCATCGGCTTCAGAGAACCCTCCTCGGCCTGCACACTTCCGCTGACCGCCATCACTGCTGCAGCCAGCAGCAAAATATTCCGCTTTTTCATTCCATTTACCTCCATACACCATATAATCACGCAAAGCCTTTTTCTTATTTTAAACCATAATCCTGATTCTGTCTACCGATACTCCGCTTCTTCATTTCCCTTCTTCATTTCTCAGCATACTCTGCTTCTTCATTTTTCAGCCTCAGCACCTGCAAAGCTCCCGATAAAGGCGAAGAACGTCCCCGATGATCTCATCCGGAAATTCGAACTGCTCCGTATGGAGCTGCGGATGCGTCTCGCCGTCGCCGACGCCGAAAAATGTTCCTTTAGTCTCCCTCAGATAATATCCGAAATCCTCAGACCAGCGCAGGGGCTCCTCCGGGTAAAGAACCGAAAGTCCTGCCCTTTCAGCCGCCTGCTCCACCCTCGCAGCGCACCCCGTATCGTTCTCTGTGGCCGGGAAGCGTTCGATCTCCCGGATCCGGCACTGCATCCCCTCTTCCTTCGCATAGGCCCTTGCACGCTCTGAAATACAGTCCACCAATTCTTCAAATTCGTTCTCATATTCTCCCCGCACCGTCAGCCGCAGGGTCCCCTCGGAAGCGGACACCCCGTAGGAATCGCTTCCCGCCTCCATGCCGATCACCGTTGCAAGCCGCACGCCTCTGTGGGGCTGTGCCAGCAGCTCCGGCAGCTCCGTGACCAGCCTCGACAGTGCAAAAGCCGGATTTTTCCCGGCCTCGGGGTACGCCGCATGGGAAGGTGTGCCGCATATCCTGATCTCCAGCCCTGTAGATGCGCAGGCAAAGGTTCCCCTTCTGAGCAGAACCGCTCCTCTCCTGTATCCCGGAATATTGTGAAATCCATAGATCTCCGTTATCCTTTTCTCCTTCAGCAAAGGGCTGCAGAGCACTGCGCCCCTGCCAATCTTCTCCGCCGGCTGAAAGATCAAATACACCTCTTTTTCCGGTTTTTCTTCACTTAAAAGCCTTCCGAAGCCCGCCAGCACTGCCGCGTGGCCGTCATGGCCGCAATAATGTCCCGGCTTTCCGTCCTTCCCGGCCACCGCATCAAAGTCCGCCCGGAACGCGATGGGAACCGCCTCCACTTCGTGTCTGCCGCTGTCCGCCCCGTATCTGCTGCCGTCCGCCCCCCAAACTGCATAAAACCATGCTCCACGGTCCTCCACCCGCAGCGCCGTATTGCTCCTCAGGTAATTTATCAGTATCTCCTTTGTCTTATATTCCTTCAAAGCCAGCTCCGGGCAGCCGTGCAGTACCCTGCGGAGCTCTTTTATCTCATCTGTCAGTTGCTTCATCGCCGCTCTCCTTCTGTTCCCCCTTTTCAACCGTCTTTTCCTGCTTTTTGATTGTCTCTTTGCCTGCCGTACCTCGAAAAAACCGTAAAAAGGGTAAAAAAATAAGCGGATAACGGGAATCGAACCCGCCTATCCAGCTTGGGAAGCTGGTGTTCTACCAATGAACTATATCCGCAAGTACAAAAACTATTATATCACAAGAAATCGGAAATGCAAGCTTCAATTAAAATATTTTATCAAACGGGAAAACAAAGAGCAAAAATTGACATGAAGAAGCGGAACCTGCCCCCACAGGTTCCGCCCTCCGGCGGTCAAATGCTGTTTCTGGCATCCGCCGCCTATCTATCTTTTAAATTTGCTACCACCATATAAGAATCATAATTGCATTCCGGCTTCGGAAGCACAATACCGCCCTGCATCAGAGCAGCCCCCGTGTACTCCCGGCCCTCCAGAATATAGCGGGCATTCGGAATCAGACCCTTCCATTTTATATGAAGAGGCTTCGGATTTGCATGCAGATCCGTGTATACAACACTCAGGACTGCCTTGCTTCCATCCGGCATGACATAGCTCCAGGCCGTAAAGTCATGATTGTCCATCGGAGAGGTCAGACGGTAATAATTGCCGTTCTGGAACAGCCTGTAATGCTCGTTGTATACCGCAACCTGCTTTTTGGCCTCTTCCTTTTCCTCATCCGTCAGCTTGCCAAGATCCAGCTCATACCCGAAGGATCCCTGCATTGCACAGATGCCCCTGGTCTTAAACGGAGTCACCCTGCCGTTCTGGTGATTCGGGCAAACGGATACGTGAGCGGCCACCGTGGACATCGGATAGCCGAAGGAGGTGCCGTAGTGAATACGCAGACGCTCGATGGCATCGGTATTGTCACTGCACCAGATCTGCGGTACGTAGAAAAGCATGCCTGCGTCGTACCGTCCGCCGCCGCCGCTGCAGCCCTCGATGAGTATTTCCGGGTACTTCTGATGAATGTGCTCCATTACCTCGTAAAGTCCCAGAATATATTTGTGGCGTACAGCTCCCTGGCTCAGCTCCGGCGCCGCCGCGCTGAATACATTGTCCACGCTGCGGTTCATATCCCATTTGATATACTCAATATTCGCCGAATCCAGCAGATTGTCGATGGAGGTCTTCATATATTCGATGACCTCCTGTCTGGAAAGATCCAGGGTCAGCTGGTTTCTGCCGCGAACCGGATCCCTGCCCGGAATAATCATCGCCCATTCCGGGTGCTCCCGGTAAAGGTCGCTGTCCTCTGATATCATCTCGGGCTCGATCCAGATACCGAATCTAAGGCCGAGCCCGTTGATCTGGTCTACCAGCTCCCTCAGAGAGCATCCCAGCTTCTCCTCATTTACATACCAGTCACCGAGGCCGGAATTGTCATCGTTGCGCTTTCCGAACCAGCCGTCATCCAGCACCAGCATGTCAAGGCCGATCTGTGCGCCCTGCCGTGCGATCTCCATCAGCTTGTCCCCGGTAAAGTCAAAATACGTTGCCTCCCAGTTGTTCACCAGAATCGGGCGTTTTCTGTCCTTCCATGCGCTGCGGATCAGGTTGTCATATATTGCCCTGTGCAGCCCTCCGGACAAATCTGCAAGACCGTTGTCCGTATAGGAAATCACAGCCTCCGGCGTCACAAACTGTTCGCCCTTTTTCAGGATCCAGCTAAACTCATCGTCATTGACGCCGCAGACGAGCCTTGTCCCTTCGAACTGATCGACCTCCGCCTGGATCTGGAAGCTGCCGCTGTATAAAAGCGAAACCGCGCAGCATTTTCCGTAATCCTCCGTCGTATTTTTATCGCAGACAATCGCAAAGGGATTGTGCTGATGGCTCGACGTTCCTCTGTTGCTGCCGATCTCGGTAATCCCGTACTGCAGCGTCCTCCGGTCATACTGCCGCTCTCCGGCATGCTTTCCGCAAAAGCAGATAAGCTCCTTCCTGCCCTCCATGAAATCAAGGCACATGCTCATTGCACGCTTGATTTCCATCGGCATATCGCCGGCATTCTCAATTACGGCTGCCCTTGTGATGATGTTTTTCTCCTCAAAAACACCGTAAAGCAGAGTCACGTACACATCTTCATACAAATCCTTCAGCACGATTTCCAGCGTCTGTACCTTGTCCCCGTCATTTGCAAAAAAATGCGGAAGCCCCGGAAGGCTGTACTTTCCTTCCCGGATCTGGTGGGAATGATAACGCAGGTCCAGTGCGGGAACACGGCCTCCAAAGCCTGCCTTCAGTGCCTTGATCCTGAAATCGCCGCTGCCCTGCACAGAATATTCCTGGGGATAAAAATCCAGCGAATAATTTCTGTCCTCCGCATTTCCCGCAGGCTGTGCGCAGAATCCATGATCATCTGGAACAATCAGATAAGAAAAATCACTTTCATCCGCCGGAGAACCAAAATAAGTGTGCAGAAGCACCTTCTGGTCATCAACCTTCATCTGGTATGTGCTTTTCACCGTATGAATTGTAAAGGTATTTGTTTTGCTGTCGAATCTAATTGCCATGTCTATTCTCCTGTCCGTTGAGAAAGTTTTTTATTGCCGCTCCCGCGCCCGTTCACGCAAAAGCAGCAGACCCTTTATACCAGCCACAGATATTCATATGGCCCAAGTAGGATTTGGTTATTATAGGAGCGAACCGGTCTTCCTGTCAAGAGGTCTTTCATCTCTCCCGGAAGCCCGAACCAGTTGAAGCGGTTGGCATCCACCCACTGCTCCCTCTCGGAAAAGTTCGCCAGCACCATCATTTTATTTTCTTTATGGAATCCGAAAACGGCCTGGTTTCCCAGATCCACCGGATCCGACTTCAGATCGGAGCGGAAATAAGCGCAGCCCTTACGCACCCGGAGCATCTTCTGGATCCCCGCAAAAATCTGCCCCTGCACCGTGCCCGGATCCTTTCGTTTCTCCGCCGCATCCCAGTCCATTCTTCCGCGGTGCAGCCATCTGGAGTCGCCGGCTATCTTCCGGTCGTTTTTATAGCTCCAGTCGTTCAATTGGCCGATCTCATCGCCGCCGTAGAACAGCGGGATACCCGTGTAGGAGATGATAACGGAATTCAAAAGCAGGATACGTTTGACCGCCTGCTCGATCTTGTAGGCATGCTTTTCCCGAAGCGCCTGCTCCAATCCGCACATAGAAGCGAAGGTTCCGCTGTTTCTGGCGTCCAGAGTCACCGGATTGAATTCGTACAGCTCTCCCACAGAAAAGCTCCCGGGATATCTGCCCTCCATAAACTGGATCATGAACTGCTTATGCGCTTCCGGATCAAACCCAAGCTCCCGCAGAATATCCGTCTCAAAGCCCCAGCCGATGTCATCATGGCACCGGGCATAATTGATCCATACCCCGTCCGCGGGTACGCCGTAATCCTTCGCCAGAGAACGCTCCATCAGCCGCACGTCCCTGGTCGCAAGGGAGTTCCACAGAAGAACCATCAAAGAGGCATTGTACATGACATTGCACTCCTTTTCCTCCCGATCCCCGAAATATTTCACGATCTCATGAGGCTCCACGATCGCCTCGCCGAGAAAGATTACAGAGGGGCACACCTCCTGGATGATGTGATACATCATCCGAAGAAGGGTGTGTACCCTGGGATGGTTCATACAGCTGGTGCCAACCTCCTTCCACATATAAGGAATGGCATCCAGTCTGAAAATATCAATTCCTTTGTTGGCCAGAGTAAGCAGTACCTCCACGATCTTGTTGAAGACCTGGGGATTCGCATAATTCAGATCCCACTGAAATTCATAAAATCTGGTCATGACATACTTATTCAGATCTGGATAATAGGTGAAGTTTTTCGGGGCTACCTCAGGAAAGATTTCCGTCATAGTCCGCTCATACTCCCGGGGCAGCGTATCGTCATCGAACATATGGTACATATCATCGTAGTCCCGGTTTCCCTTCCGGTACTCTTCCACCCAGATATGCTCCTTTGCCGTATGATTCAGCACAAAATCAATGCAGGTACGGATGCCCCTCTTCTTCAGAAGGCCGACTACCCGCTCAAGCTGCTCCATCGTACCGAGTCTGTCCTCCACAGACAGATAGTCCGATACGGCATAGCCTCCGTCATTATTGCCCTCCCGGGATTTTAGAAGAGGCATAAAATGCACGTATGTGATGCCGAGCTCGGCAAGATAATCAATCTTCTCCTCAAACCGGTAAAGGTCCTCGCTGAACCGGTCCACATAGAGCATCATGCCCGCCATTTTTTCGGACATGTACCAGTCATTACCCGCCTCATCCTGCCGGACAAGCTCTGGACTTCTCTCTTCCTTCGCTTTTTTGATGATTTCCGTAAGCTGTCCAAAACGATAAGCCGTCAGGTCATTGTCTCCGTAAATATCATAATAGCATTTTCTTAAATCCATCCGAGAATCTCCTCTGACATAAATTTTCCAAATCAGTATATAAGCTCAGAACGGCAGCTAACAAGAATAACTGCCGTTCTGAATCGCCGTAGCTATTTATTTCACAGCACCATTTACAACGCCGTTCAGGATCTGCTTCTGGCATACAATGTAGAACAGAAGAATCGGGATCAATGCCAGCAGGTAAGAAGCGAAGGCCAGGTTGTAGTTTGTACCAAACTGCGTCTGGAAATTGAGCTGTGCCAGCGGCAGTGTATTCTTTCCTGTGCCGGACATGATTACCAGCGGAGTCATAACGTCGTTCCATGTACTCATCGCGGTCAGTACGGCTACCGTTGCATGCATCGGCTTCATGATCGGGAATACGACGGACCAGTAGGTTCTCCAGGTCGTCGCACCGTCCACCCGGGCCGCCTCTTCCAATGCGATGGGGATGTTGGCCAGGTAGCCCTTGTACAGCATCAGGTTTAGCGGCATATAGAATACCGTGTACAGAAGGATAACGCCGAGACGGTTTGCAATGCCCATCTGAGCAGTCTGCTTAACGAGAGGCATCATCAGAATTGCAAACGGTACGAACATACCGCTGACGATGTACAGATAGAAGAAATTGTACATCTTGCTTCCCTTCATGCTGCGGCCGATGGCATAGCCTGCAAGAGAGTGGATCACAAGTGCCAGAACTACCGTTGCCACGGTAAGCAGTAAGCTGTTTCCAAGGGAACGCCAGAAATCTGTTACCCGCATTGCTTCCTGGAAGTTAGAAAGGCTCCACTGACTCGGGAAGGAAAGCGCCCCTGCAATATCATTTGTCATCTCAGACGGCTGCTTGAATGCAATGATCACCGCCATATACAATGGGAAGAAAATGGTCACGCAGCCGATGATCAGCAAAATCGTAACCGGCCAGTTATATTTTTTCTTATCTCTAACCTGTGTCATAACTGCTCCTCCTTCTTATT
>JAUNGD010000105.1 GCA_030524705.1 Lachnospiraceae bacterium
GTTTTAATTTGCGGCTTAGCACCATTTTTTACCATTCAACTCTTAAAGTCAGGTAACATAAAATAAGAATGAACGCAACATAATATTTTAAATTAAAATCAAAAATATCCATACATAGATCGAAGATGAATCCGCAGAAAGATTCACCTGCAAAATATGTATGGATGTCTGTGCCTGACCCTGTTTACAAGACGGCAAAAGCCCGGGGAGAGGTTTGTCTGCCTTTTATAAGTGCTTTTATAGGTCATCCTCCGGGAAGAGCTTCAGCACCGCCGTGCTTTCATACGTCATGGCCTCGTCATGGACAAAGGCCACCGTGCCCTGGATCGGTGAAAACAGTGCGGCGCGCAGCGTGCCGAGATACGGATCAAGGATATGTGCCAGAAGCTGTCCCTCGTACACCTCATCTCCCGGCTTGACATAGGCTTCGAAAAATCCGGCCTTTTCCGCCCGGACGGAGACGAAATCCTCGCTTTCAATGACCCGGGGAATGTACCCGTCGTATCCGCGGTACCGGATGATTCCCTGCTTTGACATGAAATTTAAAATGGCGTCCACTGCCTGCTTTGCACTGACCTTATCTATTCTGGAGGTGTTGGTGGTGTACAATGAAAATGCCTGGGTCTCCCAGATCTGCCAGTTGTAGTTGAGGGTTGTAGTGTCGAAGGGCCGCGGCGTGTGAAGCACTACATACGGAAGACCAAATTTTTTAGCCAGCTCCACATTTTCAAATCCTGTCTTCATCATGCGTACATGGGGCACGAAAGCTCCGGGCATGTAGAAGGATGCGAACTGGATTCCGTATGTAAAATCCTTGATCTGCTCGAATACTCCGGCGGCAATGCGCTGGGTCGTCTCGCCCAGAGAGTAGCCTGGGAACATTCGGTTGATATCTGTGTTGTCAATGGTCCAGAAACGCTTTTTGATGTTCATGGAATAAGGATTGACACAGGGAATAACGAGTATCTGCCTATCCGGCGAAATACGGCCCTTTGCTTCCAGCTCCGTCAGCTTTCGGATGAGCTGGGAGCAGGCGTAGAGCTGCTGATTTTCATTTCCACGCATGCTTCCCACGATGCAGATTGCTTTTTCTCCCTGTCCGAAGGAAAATCCTGTCACGCGGAAATCGTCGCGGTAAAGCGCTTTTATTTCAAATAATGTAGTGCGTTCCATCAGTTTGCTTCCTCCTGCCTTGTATTTTCCTTTCCAAAATCTGCAGAGAGATTTTTATTGATGCCGGCTTTTTCCAGCGTCTGGTTTTCAGCGCTTAAAATCCTGGCGATTAGTGAACCTTCATCCACCACCGGATACTCCCGCACGGTAAACATCCAGCCGTCCACGGGAGCTGTGATGCTGCATAGCTGCCTGCCCTTCAGCGGGTCAACAATGCGGCCGATCACCATATCTTTTTTTACAAAGGTGCCGTGAGGAAGGGCTTTGATAAAGATTCCAGAAACAGGAGCGTTGAGGAATGCGACCTCTTCTGGGTTTTTGGAAACCACAGGGGTTCTCACCTCGGAGACGGGCCCGTCCCAGATACCCAGCTCTTTCATAAGGCGGAAGATACCGTCTGTCAGCTGGTCTCCGTATTCCATGGTAATACGCATGCCGACGCCCATTTCGACCACCAGCGTCGGTACGTTCCGGCTGTTGAGGCTGTAGGCAAGGGTGGACTCAAGGACGGTGCTGGCGCCGTGTACCCAGATAAAATCCACATTGGAAAGCATTGCAAGAGGCATCAGAAAATCCTCATGCTGTTCATTGATACGGATCTGCGGAATTTCTGTCAGATAAATATTGCTGGCGTGAATGTCGAGGCAAAGATTTGAGCCCTCCAGATCCCGGATGATCTCTGCGGCTACAAATTCATTCATATCACCGTCCTGGTGTCCCGGAAAAATGCGGTTCATGTCCAGGTCAAAGGCGGGAATGCCCCGGGTGACGGAGTCGATGCCGAAGGGATTCAGGGCGGGATAAATGTCGACGGTTCCCTTTAAATATTCTGGATGCCCGGAGATCCTTCTTGCAATTTCATAGCAGACGTATTGTCCCTCCAGCTCATCGCCGTGAATGCCGGTGACAATACTGATCCGTTTTTTACAGGATATATGTTCAGACTGCAGACGGTTTTTGCGGATGTGCAGCTGCTCATCCACAGGAAGACCGATCTGCGTGATGGTTTCAATCATTGTGTTCCTCCTTTTAACTGTAACGTTACAGCAGCAGGCCAATGGACATGCAGCTATTCCCAGACCTTTACAGAGGCCTCCTGAGTCTGCCTGGTCTGGCCGACAAAAACGCCCTGGTTGACCGTACAGTCTTTATAATCCCGCCCGGATGAGATTTTGATATGCTGGTCATCCACGATGAGATTGTTTGTAGGATCCAGGGCAATCCAATGTCCGTTATGGCAGATTTCTACCCAGGCATGGCTGAGCCCTTCGCCCATCAGCATACCGACGACGTACCGGGCCGGAATATGCTGTATCCGGCAAAGGGACAGCAGGATGTGCGAATAATCCTGACAGACCCCCGCACCCTGAGCCATGGCCTGCTCGGCGGTGGTGGAAATATCAGTAACTCCCTGAACATATTGAAAATGGCCGTACAGTTCTTTCATATATTGAAGCGCTTTTTCAAAGCCGGTGGCATCCGGCGCGAAGGGTATCCGGTCAGCGAATGCCCGGATAACAGGCCCCGGAGCCGTATAATTTGTCTGGTATCGGTACAGACCGATCTGATAATCCTCTCTGGCGGTTTCGCTGGGCGCCAGTCCCGTTTTTGCTTTTCCGGTTACAAGGGCAGAAAAATGATCGTGTTTTCCTTCTGCATGTCCGTAAATACAGGCATTTCCAAAGGAATCCTTGTAAGTGGATAAAAATTCCTTTGGGTAAACATCCACGGAAAGATCGGAAATCTCCTGCCTTTCCCCCGAACGCGGAACGCATTTTAAAGTGAACCGGTGCTTTTCCACCGGCGTATCGAATGACAGCTTCATGTGGTATTCAAAATGCAGTTCCTTCATATGTCTCAATCCTCCAGCAAATCTTCTACTTTTAATACCACCTCATAATAATTGATTTCAGGAGATTCGACAAGGGTCTTCAGCATTTCCAGGTTTTCTTTTTTGTATTTCAGGCAGGTGCGCGGGATACGTCCTGCAAGACGGTCTACCTCGCGCCGCATTTCCGTCTGCGGCATATGTAGTCTTGCGTAAAGATCCAGGCGCTCCACACGCTTGCCGATCTTGATGATGTTGCGGACATTTTCGCTGTCGATATTATCGTCTGCAATACCCCAGAATGCCAGCAAATTATCCATAACCTTCTGCAGTTCGATCAGCGGCGACTGGGAGACCTTCGCCCGGTTCATGGCGTACATGGCAAGCTGTATGTAGGAGACTGTCTCGCTTCCGATCTCTTCCCGGAGCGTTACACAGTTGTCATAGGCCCGGATCAGATTGGAATAAATGGAGTTCGGATCTTGCTCATCAAAGCAGTACCGCTCGATAAAATTCTCACCGGACGTATAAATATTCGGAATGTCCAGATTTTTGCAAAAATCCTCATAGCTGTTTAAATACAGGTCGATCATGCTGTCGTAGCTGGCGGCAAAAAGCCGTATGGTCGTGTAGACCCGCTCACTGTAACGGCCCAGCCAGTATAAGCGGTCTGTGTTTTCTACTGAGATAATACCCATGTGTCTTTAAATCCTCCTCCCTGAGATGAATTGACGATGAAGGAATCCGGGTTGCGGGAGAAGCGGGTCAGGCCGCTTTTCCATACCATTGGTTCTTCGCCCATCAATACGAAGGCGCGCAGGTCAGCCTTGCGGGGCACGCGCTGGTCGCCCTCCATAATATCAATGTCCAGAAAATCAATGACCTCCTGTGCAATAAAGCGCCTCGGTTCCTTTTTCAGAAGTGTAATGAAATTTTCCTTCTGCTTTGCAGTCATCTTGCTTCCGAATACGACGCCGTAACCGCCGGCCTCCGCCACGTCCTTCAGGACAAGCTGGTCGAAATTTTCCAGAACGTATTTCATATCCGGCTCATAGAAGGGCAGGTATGTCGGCGCATTGTGCAGAATCGGCTCTTCATCCAGATAGTATTTCACCATTTTCGGAACGAAATAATAAATTCCCTTGTCATCTGCCACGCCGTTGCCCGGTGAATTGAGCAGAGCCACATTGCCCTTGCGGTAAATATCATAAATATGCGGAATGCCGATGAGGGATTCCTCGTTGAAATTCATCGGATCCAGATATTCATCCGAGATTCTGCGGTATACCGCACCTACGCGCTCCTTTTTGCCGGAATAATCAATGAAATACAGGTGATCATTTTCTACGATAAGTTCATTTCCGGTGACGAGGTGCGCCCCTGTCTGCTCTGCCAGGTAGGAATGCTCAAAATATGCCGCGTTGTACCGTCCTGGGGTGAGAATTACCGTATGGCCTCCGGTATTGACGTAATCCATGGTCTTTCGAAGCAAGGTGGCGTAATTCCGGTTGTCTGCGATGTGATTCTGCTGGAAGGTCTTCGGGCTGCTGCGCCGGCAGAGCTCTCTGGCAATCATAGGATAGGAGGCCCCGGAAGGAACCCGCAGGTTGTCTTCCAGAATGTACCATTCTCTGTTTTTGCCCTGTACAAGGTCAATTCCTGCAATATGGGTAAAAACGTCCTTCGGAGGCATAACGCCCTCGCACTGCGCCAGATACCCGCTGGAGGCGTAAACAAACTCTTCTGGAACAACCTTGTCCCGGATGATTTTTTTGTCTCCGTAAATATCCTTGATAAACAGGTTCAAAGCCGTGACCCTTTGCTTTAAGCCCTTTTCCAGGTAAGCGAATTCGTCGCTTTCGATTACCCGGGGAATAGCGTCAAAGGGAAAGAGCTGTTCATGAAATTCATTGTTTTTATAAATTCCAAATTTTACGCCGTATCGGGCCAGCAGTTCGTTTACCGTATCCGTATGGCGGTATAGATCCATATCCTTGTTTTCCATATACAAAACCTCCTCATTTTCACCCGAATGAAACAAAAAAAGACGTTTTGCTAGCAGCAAAACGCCTTCGTTAATGTATTAATAATATACTGAACCCTCGGGGGAGTCAATACTTTTTTGAAGAAAATAGAGCTGTCGCCCAATAAGTCCAAAATAAAGCCATGCCCAGCTCGAATACGCTGCGCTGCTTCTCGCGAATAGTATAAGCCGAGCCAGCTCGATTCCGTTACACTTCATCTCGCTGTTGGGCTGTCGCCCAATAAGTCCAAAATAAAATACAGCCGGGATTGTACGCAAGCGTCCATCCTGGCTGTATTTATTTTGTCCTTACTCGGCTTGTAGCTTAGCCAAAGTATCTGTCAAGCAGGCCCTTGAATGCTTTTCCGTGACGAGCCTCGTCGCGAGCCATCTCATGAACTGTGTCATGGATTGCATCCAGGTTAGCAGCCTTAGCACGCTTAGCCAGGTCAAACTTACCAGCTGTTGCGCCGTTTTCTGCCTCTACACGCATTTCAAGGTTCTTCTTTGTGCTGTCTGTAACAACTTCGCCAAGAAGCTCAGCGAATTTAGCAGCATGCTCTGCCTCTTCGTAAGCAGCCTTCTCCCAGTACAGACCGATTTCCGGGTAACCTTCTCTGTGAGCAACTCTAGCCATAGCCAGGTACATACCTACTTCTGAGCACTCGCCCTCGAAGTTTGCTCTAAGGTCAGCAAGGATGTCTTCAGAAACGCCCTGTGCAACACCTACTACATGTTCTGCTGCCCATGTCAGCTCGCCAGTCTGCTCTGTGAACTTCTCAGCCGGTGCCTTACAGACCGGACACTGTGCAGGAGCTGCATCTCCTTCGTAAACATAACCACATACGTTACATACCCATTTTGCCATAATTATAATCTCCTTTTCTTTGAATAGTTGTTAAATCAGTAATTATTACTGTTTTGAATATATCACTATGTTTCTTTATTGTCAAGACTATTTTAACCAATATTGTGAAATTTATGAAAGTTCATTTTCCTGACATTCTTTGCATTTTCCGTAAAAATTTGCACGGTAGGACTCGATGACTCCCGGGGCGGAATCTGCCGCCGCATCCATAATGGAATCAATATTTTTAATCTGGATATCATATACCCTGTGACAGCTCGTGCAGATAAAATGCTGATGCTGCGTCATGTTCGCGTCGTAATGATCTGCGCCGCTGCCGGTGGAGATTTTGGAAATCTCACCAATCTGTTCTAATAAAGAAAGGTTGCGGTAAACTGTGCCGAGACTGATATTCGGATAAGTCTGGCGCAAGCTTGTGTAAACGGTATCCGCTGTGGGGTGGTCTGTACGGTTCATTAAAAAAGTTTTAATAGCTTCACGCTGTCGGCTGTATTTTAATGTAGACATATTACACTCCTAAAAATAGTAATGATTATTGTATTTAATATAACAAAAATAATTCATAATGTCAAATCTTTTCAAAACAACTTTAATGGGGTATTATATATAGATAGAAAATATTCAGAATAACAGATACGAATAATATTTTGAAGGATTATAAAAAGGAGGAAGAGCATGATTTATGATGTAATTATTGTCGGTTCGGGCCCGGCCGGCCTGGCGGCAGCGATCTACGCCCAGAGGGCGCGGCTGTCTGCGCTTGTCCTTGAAAAAGAATATATGAGCGGCGGACAGGTTGTGAACACGTACGAGGTGGATAACTATCCGGGATTGCCTGGGATCGGTGGATTCGAGCTGGGAATGAAGTTCCGGGAGCATGCGGAGAAGCTCGGAGCACAGTTTGTTAATATAGAAGTAAGACATATTGCGCTGGAGGACGAGGGCAGGATAAAGGTTGTATACACAGATGGGGAAGAGTACCGTGCCCGGACATTGATCCTGGCTATGGGGGCAAGCTACCGCCATCTTGGAGTTCCGGGAGAAAAAGAGCTGACCGGAATGGGCGTCTCCTACTGTGCGACCTGCGACGGAGCCTTTTTTAAAGGAAGAAAGGTAGCTGTTGTCGGGGGCGGAGACGTGGCAGTGGAGGATGCGCTGTTTCTTGCCAGAGGCTGTGAGAGGGTGTATCTGATTCACCGGAGAGATGAACTGCGGGCTGCCGGTATTTTGCAGGAGCAGTTAAAGAAATGTGAGAATGTTGAGTTTCTCTGGGATACCGAAGTTGTTTCTATTCCAGGGGAGGATCACGTCGAATGTGTGAAGATACGCAATAAAAAAGATGGAACGGAGCGCGTACTGGACATAGATGGTGTGTTTATTGCAGTAGGTACGATACCAAATACTGGAATAGTTACAAAATTATTACATCTTGATGACAATGGCTGCATTGTTGCATCAGAGGACGGAGTAACAGAAATACCGGGTATTTTTGCCGCAGGAGATCTCAGAACGAAGCAATTGCGCCAGATTGTCACCGCTGTGGCGGACGGAGCGAATGTAATCACGTCCGTTCAGACGTATCTGAATACGCTGTAAGAACTGATTGCTACAATTTATTACTTATACCTTTTTGGAAATGTTACTGTTTTGTTTTCCATACCTCCGGACTTTAATAAAAAATTAAAAATTTATTTAAAATACTTGACATATTTATTCTTGTTTGTTATGATGAGTGCGTAATAAATGTAACAAATTTGTAATAACTATGGAAATAGTTGTTTTGGAGGAAGGGATAAGTAATGAAAAGAGGAGTAATGCAGTTTACAGCTTGCTGTCTGGCTGCCGGGATGACATTTACAGGAATGGGCACCGTGGCTTATGCAAGTAAAGATACGACGCTGGCAGGATTTAGCGGAGTGCCCGCATCAGCTGTCCAGAACGTTTCAGCAGAAACAGAAACTGCAGAGACAGAGGCTGCAGAGGTGACAGAGCAGCCGGAAGTTCAGACAGAAGCGCCGGAGACAGAGGCACCAGAGACGGAGCCTGTAGTTGACACGAGCATGAGCGGGGAGATGGCTTTTGCTCAGTGTGATGAGTATATTAATGTAAGAAGCGATGCCAGCGCAGACAGTGAGGTCGTTGGCAAGGTTTATAATAATGGTTCTGTTACAATTTTGAGCCAGGTAGGCGACTGGTACGAAGTACAGTCAGGCAATGCGACAGGATACGTAAAGGCTGAGTTCTTTGCCACCGGCGATCAGGCTCAGGCGATTGCGGATGAAGTAGCATACAATGTGGCTACGGTACATCCGGAAGCACTTGTAGTTCGTGCAGAGCCAAGCGAGGATTCCGAGCAGGTTGGTATGGCTTATCAGTCAGATGAGCTGGAGGTTGTACAGTACGAAGGTGACTGGATGAAGGTTGCTCTCGGCGGAGATTCCTATGGTTATATCAATGCATACTATGTAGATTACGATACATATTATGGCACGGCTGAGACTCTTGAGGAGGAACAGGCAAGACTGGATCAGGAGTGGCTGGATTACCTGGCACAGCAGGAAGCTGAGCAGGCAGCGGCAGAGCAGGCATATCTTGATGCGATTGCAGCAGAGCAGGCAGCTCAGCAGCAGGCGGCATGGGATGCAGAGTATCAGGCCCAGGTGGCAGCCGAGGCTCAGGCAGCGGCAG